>NZ_CACWPP010000126.1 GCF_902762735.1 uncultured Ruminococcus sp. | reverse complement strand
CTTTTGGCTTTTTTTCAAGCATTTCTATCACCCTGTTCTATTATACCACATTTCATCAAAAAAGCCTACCCTTGCGGATAGACTTTTGCGACAGGCTGAGAGCCGTTCTATGCAGAACGGCTCTTTTTTTGTGTCTTGATTTTGCGCCGAAGATATGATATACTGTAAAAAAACGTGAAAGGAACTATAACATGTTTTCGGAAGATGTTGAGTCAGTCCGTGAGACGGACTGCGAGATAAAGGATAAAATTTATGAAAAGGAAGTCATGGCATCGGTCGATTGTTATGGCTATGAATTTCAGTCGGTGGTGTTCACGGGGTGCAGATTTGTGGGCTGTGATATGACCAAAACGAGCTTCTATCGGTGCAGATTTGAAAAGTGTGACCTTTCAAACTGCAATTTCGGTGAAGGTTATTTCAAGGAATGCGAGTTCGCGCACTGCAAGGCTAACGGAGCGAATTTCGGAAAAGGTGTGTTCAAGCAGTCTGTATTTAAAAACACTTCGCTGACATACGGGCTGTTCTCTGAAACGAGTTTTGACGGCTGTAAGTTTGCTGACTGCGATATGTCAGGGGCACTGCTCTCACAATGCGTCATAAAACGCACCGAGATGAAAGATGTGAAACTGGTCGGCGCTGAACTTTTTCACGCGGGCATTCGCGGGCTTGACCTGTCTGAGTGTGACATTTCGGGCATAATTCTTTCCCGCGAACTCAGTGAGGTCAGGGGCGTTACCGTCAATTTTGAGCAGGCGGCTGAACTTGCAGGGCTGCTGGGACTTATTGTAAAGTGAGGTAAGCGATATGAGGGTCAACGATAGAGATGAGCTTGTCAGGATATTCCGTGACACTATGGAAAGATGCGAAAAAGACAGCACGCTTTCTGCGGCAGTGGAGAACTCGCTGAAAGGGCAGTATCTGATGAAAGACGGCGAGAATATCGCTGTTGATGCCGCCCCGTATGATAAGCCCGCAGATCTGACCGTTTCCATGCGCCGCACCATCGAGGCGGCTGAACATTACAAGGACAGCAAGGTATGTGTGCTGAATTTTGCTTCTTCAAAAAATCCGGGCGGGGGAGTGGCAAGAGGTGCGCGTGCGCAGGAAGAGAGCATTTGCCGCATAACGACACTTTATCCCTGCCTGTCAGCCGATGAGATGATGGAGGGCTTCTACTTTCCGCACAGAACGGAGTTCAGTGATACCCTCTATAACGATGACCTGATCTTCACGCCGCAGGTCTTTTGCATAAAGACAGATACAGCCGTACTCGTGATGCGCGACAGCAAAGAGTGGTTCGCGGTCGATGTCATAACCTGCGCATCGCCCAATCTCAGCGCTTACACCCGCGTCAGTGATGAACAGCTGGAAACAATACAGCTCAAACGCCTTGAAAGAGTTTTCGTTACTGCCATAAAAGAAGGCGCAGAAACGTTTATTCTCGGTGCTTTCGGCTGCGGCGCTTTCAGAAATCCGCCCGAAGTCGTGGCGCGGGTGATGAAAATGCTTTGTGACAAGTATTCGCACTATTTCAAGACCATAGAGTTTGCGGTATTCTGCACAAAGAGAAATACCCGCAATTATGAGGTCTTCTGCGAGGTTTTCGGCATCAAGCCCGAATTATGACCTCACTGACGAAAGTTCAGGTCGTTTTTATACAGAACAGCTGTGCATCGCCCGCCTGCTCTCAGCGGGGGAGCTGTAAATATCCCGCTGTCACTTTAAGACACCGCAAAGGACAGATGCGCTGTTTTCACCTCCTGCGGAGTGGAAGAAATACGCCGACTGCCGCTAATGCCCTAATGCCCGCCGAAAGGCTGTTCGGTAAAATGCGTCAGCGGGGGAACGGTACGCAAAAACCGCCGTTTTGTTTCATCGGCAATACAAATCAAAATCGGAAGTTGTTTTTATACAATAATATACTTGAAATTAATTCTAAAATAGTATATAATAAATAATATCCCAATTTGGTTGTGTGAACAGCCTTTTTGTATCATCACCAATACATATCAAAATTGGGAGTAAATAATAATAATGCTTGTTCGATAAATGAAGATAAGCAAAATACCGTTTAAGGCTGTGATAAAATGAAAAATTCTTCAACTTACAAGGCTACTGACATTATCGCGGGATTTGAGTGCCGTCCCGGTATATATACGCTGAACGGCGCTTCTGCGATGCTCAAAGCAGTCAACTTCACCATTCATTCCGCCAACGCCACAGGCTGTTCGGTGGTGCTTTTCAAGCGCGGTGAGACCGAGCCTTTCGCGATAATACCTATCCCTGACAGCTACCGCATCGGCGATACGTGGTCTATAATGATCTACGGTCTGGACATCTACGAGATAGAGTACTGCTACCGCTTTTCAGGTGAGTATGCGCCCGAAAAAGGTCAGCTCTTCAATGATAAGACCAATATCCTCGACCCATACGCAAGGGCTGTCACGGGGCAGAGCGTCTGGGGTGTAAAGGCAAACAAGTCGGGCGGGTATCACGGCAGGATAACCAACGATCAGTTCGACTGGGGAACTTTTGTAAAGCGAAATATACCGTTCTCCGATCTCGTTATATATGAGCTTCATGTGCGGGGCTTTACAAACAGCATAACTTCGGGCGTAAAGCATCCGGGTACTTTTGCAGGCGTTATCGAGAAGATACCCTATCTCAAAAAGCTGGGCATCAACGCCATCGAGCTTATGCCTGTTTTTGAGTTTGACGAGCTTTATGAAGAGCGGCGGCACAACGGCGACCTGCTGATGAATTACTGGGGCTACAACACCACCTGCTTTTTCGCTCCGAACACAAGCTACGCTTCGGGGATAGAGTATAACCACGAGGGCGACGAGCTGAAATATCTTATCCGCACCTGCAACGAGAACGGCATTCAGGTATTCCTTGATGTGGTGTTCAACCATACTTCCGAAGGCAACGAGGACGGACCTGTTTTCTCGTTCAAGGGACTTGACAACAGCGTTTACTATATGCTGACCCCTGACGGCAAGTATGTCAATTTCAGCGGGTGCGGCAATACGATGAACTGCAATCACCCCGTAGTTCAGCAGTTTATTATAGACTGTCTGCGCTACTGGGTCATAGAATACCGCGTTGACGGCTTCCGTTTTGACCTGGCTTCCATTCTCGGCAGAAGTGAGGACGGCACTCCCATGGAGAACCCGCCGCTTCTCAAAACCATCGCCTATGACCCCATACTGCGCGGTGTCAAGCTGATAGCCGAAGCGTGGGACGCAGGCGGACTTTATCAGGTCGGCAGTTTCCCCAGCTGGAACAGGTGGGCTGAGTGGAACGGACGTTTCCGCGATGACCTGCGCTGTTTCCTTAAAGGCGATAACGGCATGGCATGGGCGGCTGTGCAGAGGATAACAGGTTCGGCTGACCTATACCCGCACGAACGCTGGCGTAACGCTTCGGTCAATTTCCTGACCTGTCACGACGGCTTCACTATGTATGACCTCTATTCATACAATGTCAAGCACAACGAAGCCAACGGCTGGAACAATACCGACGGCGATAACAGCGCGACAAGCTGGAACTGCGGCGCTGAGGGCGAGACCGATGACCCCGAGATAAACGGTCTGCGAATGCGCATGATAAAGAATGCCTTTGCGACACTGTTTTTCAGCAGGGGCGCAGTCATGTTCTACGCAGGCGACGAATTCTGCAACACTCAGTTCGGCAACAACAACGCCTACTGTCAGGATAACGAAGTTTCGTGGCTTGACTGGACAAGGCTGAAAAAATACCGCGAGATACATGATTTTGTACGCGATATGACAGCGTTCCGCAAAAAACACGAGGTCATACGCCATGCCACCGCCCCAAGCGGTTTCGGCTTCCCCGATACCAGCATACACAATTCGCTGGCGTGGAACGACAAGGTAAATGACCATGACCATGTGATCGGCGTGATGTACGCGGGGCGCGATGAAAAGGGCAGGGAAGATGCCGTGTTCATCGGCATAAACAGCTATTGGGAGGAATGCCCTGTCGAACTGCCTGCCCTTCCCGAAGGTTATGACTGGAACATTGATTTTTACACATACGCGCCCTACAAAAAGGGCACAGACTACAATGCGCTGATATACCGCAGCGGCAACACTTACCACGTCAAGCCGCGAAGCGTTATAGTTGCATCTGCAATATTAAAACAGGGACTTTACAGGTGATCTGATGGATATAAACAAAGTTATTTCTGCCCGCGAGTATGATTTTCTGCGCGAGCATCCGAGACTGGGCGATAATATCGCTCTGCTGACTTTTGGCGGAAGTATAGCTTATGGTCTTAATACGCCCGAATCTGACATTGATGTGCGAGGCATAATAATGCCCGACCCCGATGACCTGCTGGCACAGGGGCTTGCAAAGGGCGATGCGGGGGACGAGCATCTTATCTTCGGCAATTACGGTTTTGAACAGTATATCGACCGTGCGACTGATACCAACCTGTACGTAATGGGGAAGATATTTGGACTGCTGTACAAGTGCAATCCCAATACCATCGAGATACTGGGCTGTAAGCCCGAACATTATGCGATGGTCAGCGAATACGGAAAGATGCTCCTCGATAACAGGGAAGTCTTTCTAAGCAAGCTGGCATACGGCTCTTTTGCGGGATATGCAAGGGGGCAGTTCCAGCGGCTTAAAAACGCCATCGGCAAAGACAACGGCTCTAACGTTTTCAAGTGTATAAGCCTGGCAGATTCTATCGAGCGAATACAGCGGCATCTGGAGGAAAGCTGTCCGAACTATAAGCGCGAGTCGCTGAAAATGTTCATCACCGACCGTAACGGTGAGCCGATAACGGTCAACGGCAAGCCTGTCGATGCTTATGATGTCGGCGTGCTGTTCAATGAGGAGATAAGCGAGCTGACAGCAGGCGGCAAGCCCATCTCCGATGACGATGTTCAGCTGAGTTTCTGTGTTGATCTCGACATGATACCCGCCAACGAGTTCAATGTGGTGACAAATGAGATAACTTCGGGCATAAAGGAGTTCAACAAGCATCTGGGACACCGCAACCACAAAAAGGACATCTACCACCTGAACAAGCACGCCATGCACCTTGTCAGGCTGTATCTTATGGCTGAGGATATACTCACACGCGGCGAGATAGTGACCTTCCGCGAAAAAGAGCATGACCTGCTTATGACCATCAAGACAGGCGGTTATTTCAATGAAGAACAGAACAGTCTCAACGCGGAATTTTTTGATATGGTGACAGCGCTGGACAAGCGCATGCTTAAAGCATACGAGAACAGCAGTCTGCCCGAAAGACCCGATATGGCAAAAGTCAGCGGTCTGCTTAGGGAGATACATCTGAAATATCTGTCATCGCTTATAAAGTAAGGAGGAAAATGATGGCATACCCAAAGGGAGACAAATCAAGTTCAGACTCCATCACCGAGATAACGAAGCTGATACAGTACCGCGATATTAACGGTCAGAACAGGCTTTTCGGCGGCAGACTGATGGAGTGGATAGACGAAGCGGCAGGCGTTGCGGCGATGCGTCACTGCGGCGGCAACGCTGTCACGCTCATGGTGGACAGCCTGAAATTCAAGCACGGCGCATTCATAAACGACATCGTGGTGCTGATAGCGAAAGTCACCTACGTGGGCAGGACTTCGATGGAAGTGCGCGTTGACACTTACGTGGAGGAAAAAGCCACAGGTCTGCGCCGCGCGATAAATCACGCTTATCTGACCTGCGTGCATGTTGACGATGACGGCAGACCCAAACCCATAGAATTCGGCTTAAAGCCTGTCAGCATAACCGAACAGGCTGAATGGGAAGGTGCGCAGAAGCGCATAGCCGTCCGCAAACAGCGCAACGCTGAGGGGTATTGAATGCAAAAAAAAGACCATCGGTCAGCGCCGATGGTCTTAAAATTTTTCTTATACAGGTATCTTGCCGTTGAGCTTGTCGATGATCGTGGGCAGTTCAGCATCTATCTTGTCATTATCCAGCTGACAAGTGCCCGCATTCGCATGACCGCCGCCGCCATAAGAAAGGCAAAGCTGACCTATATCAAAGTGCGAGTTCCTGTTTATGATAGATTTGCCTATCATAACAGCAGTATTCTGCTTCTTGAAACCCCATGCCACATGCACGGAAAGCTCAACTTCGGGCCACATCGCGTAGACCATGAAACGGTTGCCCGCATATATGACATCTTCCTTGCGAAGGTCGATAACTGCGACTTTATCATGTATCTGCGTGATGGCTTTCAGCTGTTCCTTGAACTTATCCTGCTGTTCAAAATAAAGGTCAACACGCTCCTTGACATCGGGGAGTTCCAGCACATCTTTGATCGAGTGGTCAACGCAGAAGTCTATCAGCTTCATCATCAGCTCATAGTTCGATATGCGGAAGTTGTGAAATCTGCCAAGACCTGTTCTTGCGTCCATCAGGAAGTTCATCAGCACCCAGTCTGTGGGATTGAGTATCTCTTCTTCGGTAAAATCAGCGCTGTCGCCCTTGTCTACCGCGTCCATTATCTCTTCCGAAACGCCGTGAAAAACCAGCTCACCGCCGTAATAGTCATAAACAACACGCGCCGCAGACTTAGCGTTGCCGTCGATTATGTACTTGCCGAGATAGTCCTCCAGCTTGTTTCTTTTCAGCTCACTCTCATGGTGGTCGAAAGCAAGACCAACGCGCTTGTCGAAGGGCAGGTTTGTGGTTATATCATTTTCTGTCAGATCAATCTTGCCGTCCTGTACGTCCTTAGGGTGTACGAATTTGATCTCATCAATAATACCTATTTCCTTGAGCAGCATAGCGCAAACCAAGCCGTCAAAGTCACTTCTTGTAACAAGTCTTCTCATGTTTGCCTCCGTATTATACTAAAATTTTCGCAGTCTTAACATACTGCTAACTGTATCTTCTTAACCTATATACATTATATCAAATTTCTTCGTTAATGTCAATAGAAATTTGCTTAAAATTGACCAATTTTTGCAAATTATTTTATTTTGCTTCTTAATACATCGTTTACAGTGTCCCATATCTGATAAGTCCCAAGAAAAAATTTGATTTTGATGCAGCCAAATAACGATATGAGCGGTATTACTTATGAAAGCGTTCAAAATGAACAATAAAGATAACAGGAGGAAAATATAATGTGGTTATCCCTTTAACACACCAATATTTGATAGCCGTAATTCAGCGTTCTTGGCAAGGGGCGACCCACCCCAAAATCCTCTACCCTTATGTAGGAGAGGGGCTATGTGGCACGCCAATTTACCACATCTGCCATGTTTGCTTGCAAAAATGTGGTGTGTCAGGGGGATAACCATTTCGTATTTTATTGGAATGTGATTATCCCCCTGATACACCAAAATATCGGGAATTGAATACAGTTGGCGGTTATCTTTCCCCCGCCTGCGGCGGGGGAAAGATAACATCAACTCAGTTTTTCCTCATTGATAAAGGTATTTTGAAGTGGTGTGCTAAAGGGATAATCACAGAATATAATGCCCTTTAATGATCCGACTAAAGAAGAACAAAAACAGTATGAAAGGACTTCAAATGTACCGAACAATTGTACAAGAAGAGGGAAGTTAACGGTCTCGTCAATTTTATAAAGAGCATCAGGATAGGATACAGTTTCGACAAACATTATGATGAAGCCGAGCAGTCATCTGCCGATGACGAACTTGATGAGGGAACTCCGCAGAATAAAAGACGACAATGCGCGACGGTTCAGCATTATCGACTATGACATGTAGAAAATGAAGAAAAAAGCGGGTATTGCCGAAAAAGGTCCTGCTCCCGAAGAAAATCAGGAAAAGCCTGAAGTGCAGACCGGAAAGCGCGGCAACACTGTCTGCAAGTCAAGAAGAGCTGTCAATAAGCAGAAAAATGCTGTCAATGAAGAAAAACGCCCCGAACTGTGACAGCGCTGTT
>NZ_CACWPP010000125.1 GCF_902762735.1 uncultured Ruminococcus sp. | reverse complement strand
CCGGGCTTAATTTTACTGCATTGGTTTTAAGTTCATTTTCCATATCTTTATTATATCACATCTTGATGATTTTGGCAAGTTTTATTTGGTATATCAATATCATCACCGTGAAAAACGGTAAACAGTATGTAATCTTTGATTACAGAGATGGTGAGGGAAAACGCAAGCGCAAGTGGGTCACTACGGGTCTGCCTGAAAAGTGTGCAAAGAAAGCACTGAATGATAAGGTAGAGGAAATCGTGGCATCATTCTACGAGAGTTACATCAAGGGTGACATTATAAAATCCAAAGAGCCTGCTTCCTCAGTACCGCAGGTAAATGTTTCTGCAAATGCAAGCACAACTGAAATCGCCAATATGCTGTTTGGAGATTACATTTATTACTGGTACAACACAGCAAAAAGCACATTCTCTTACAACTCGGTTATTGAGTATGAACGCTATGCTCGCCGTATAAGGGAATATTTCGATGAAAAATTCCCCGGACTCAAATTGAATGAGGTAACAGGGCTTCACATTCAGCAGTACTACAATGACCTTCATGATAAAGGGCGTAAGTATGGAACGGTACGGGGGTATCACGCTTATCTGCACAGTGCGTTTAAGTATGCGGTCAAGATGGATATTCTGCTCGGTAATCCTACTGAAAAGGCACAGCTGCCCAGAAAGGAAAAGAGAGAGCCGACTTTTTATACTAAGGACGAACTTGAAAAGCTCTTCGAGACATTTAAGGGAGATCGTCTTGAACTCGTTGTTCATATTGCAGCATACTATGGACTGCGCCGTGGTGAGATCATCGGTCTGAACTGGGATTCTATTGATTTTCAGAATAAGACCATTACGATACGCAGAAAAATCACAGGTTCATATAAAAACGGTATGGGTGAATATATTCATATCGACAACGAGTTGAAGACAGAATCCAGTGTCCGTACTTTGCCACTGATACCGCACATAGAAAAGATGTTGAGAGAACGCAAGGAACTGGAAGAGTATTATTCCGGACTGCTTGGAAATGACTTTGACAGAACCTATGATGGATTTGTGTGCCGTGACAATACGGGAAAGCTCATCACGCCTTACTATGCTTCACATCATTTCAAACTTGTACTTAAACGTAACGGGTTGAAAAATATCCGTTTTCATGATCTCCGTCACTCATGTGCAAGCCTGATGGTCGCCAACGGAGTTCCCATGAAGGTAGTGCAGGAGTGGCTCGGTCATGCAACTTACAGCACCACTATCCCCGTTCCAAATAGCAACACGAAACCCGTAGCAGTACCTACCGACAAGAACAATCATTATAATAACGAATAAGGGCGATACCTGACAACGCATAGGTATCGCCTTATTTTCCTTTTCAGAAGCCTATTCCCTTTTCGCCTGCAAGGTTCACTATCTTCTTGCCCTGTTTCTCTGCATAGCGTATCGTGGCATAAGCTCCTCCGCTTTTATGCTGTATACAGCATACCACAAGGTCTGCTCGGTCTATCATACTGCGGTTGCGTACTTGGATAGCGGACTTTGGGTGTGCTTCGGACAATCCGGCACACACCTCAACTTCATCATAATAGTCAAGGTACTCCTTTTCGTTGTCACGGTACTCCGATTTCATTTATGGCAGGACGAGCGTAAAATAGGTATTGCCACAAGCGTGCCGTAGGCAACACCTTAGCAACGATTATTTGGTAAAGTTTGGACGGTTGGTTTTACAGTAATAAAACCGAAAGGACAGATACAAATGATCGATGCGATGTTGGGTTACAGACAGGGCGAAATTCACTCCGCTGAGTTTTCTGACGAGTGGGGCAAGCTCTGCGTATTCTTTGAAGATTCACTTAGCGAGGAGCAGATTGATGTATTCCACAAGATACTTGACTGCGTAAGCAATACCGCCGCCGCTGAGATGAGCACTGCTTACAAGGTCGGCTTCAATGATAGAAGTTCAGATATAACGAAATATATAAAGTGGTCTTGTTTCTGTTAATTCAGGGATAAGACCTTTTTTATATGCAACTCAATAATTTAATGTTCGGTTAATGTTTTTCGATTTTTCAGGTAAGAAAAAGGTTATATGATATACACAAGAAAGATGATCACGGAGGTACAGGTATGGAACAGTACATACTCAAAACTGATAAGCTGACCAAAATATTTGGAAGCCATAAGACTTCTGACAGTATCAGTATCAACGTTCGCAAGGGTGCGATATACGGTCTGATCGGGCGAAACGGCGCAGGAAAAACTACGCTTATGAAAATGATAACAGGGCTTTCAAATCCAACATCGGGGAGCTATTCGGTAAAAGGATATTCGGGGACAGAGCTTAAAAATGCCCGCCGCTTCGTGGGCAGTCTGATAGAAGCACCGGGGCTTTATCCCGATATGACGGCTTTTCAGAACCTCAAATGCAAGTGCTTACAGTGCGGTATCAAAGATGATGAACGCATAATGGAAGTGCTTTCTCTTGTGGGACTGTCCGGTACCGGAAAGAAAAAAACAGCAAAATTCTCTTACGGAATGAAACAGCGGCTCGGTATCGCTATGTCACTGATAGACCGTCCCGAGCTGCTGGTGCTTGATGAACCGCTGAACGGTCTTGATCCGCAGGGTATCCACGAGTTCAGAGAAATGCTGCTGAACCTGAATCAGAATGGTATCACACTTATAATTTCCAGTCATATCCTTGATGAGCTTGCAAAGATCGCTACCGATTACGGCATCATTCACAAGGGCAGACTGGTGGAAGAAACTACCGCTGAGGAGCTTTTGGCAAGATGTGAAAGCAAGGTCATCATCAGGACAAGCGGCAGCGAAAAAGCCGCAAATATCCTTGATAGAACAAGTATCAGGAACTTTACCGTACATGACGGCACGATTGAAATTCACGGTCACATTGACGAAACAGGCAGAATAAATTCTGCACTTGTAAGCGCGGGTATAGTTGTTGACGAGATATATGTAAAATCGGAATCGCTTGAAGATCATTATCTGAGGCTGACGGGAGGAAACGAATCATGACAGGTCTTACAAAAATGTATTGTTACAGAATGTTCAGACAGAAAAGCCTTTATATCATCTGGGCAATTACGGTTGTAATGATACTTCTGAATCTCCAGATGATCGAGCAGAGGACGTTTTCGACGCTGTTATGCAAAAGCGGCACGCTTGTAACGATGCTGTCGCCTTTGTTCACCGCAATAATTTTCAGTGCCGATCATTCGAGCGGATTTATCAAAAATTACGCAGGCTCGGTATCTGACAAAACGGTCATCATTGCTGCAAGAGCGGTCATCATTCTGATACAGAATCTGCTGTCATGCTGTGTGGTCGTTATCAGCGGACTGCTTCTGACACGGAGTATCGGTGATACCAAAATCGCTGTGGTCTATACGATGTGTATGCTTTTGGCAGGACTTGGCTGTTCTTTTGCTGTGATGCTGATAACCGATCTGTTTCGTAAGACCGTTCCGGCTCTGATCCTTACGCTCGCAATCGGTACGGGCATTCTCTGTGAGCTGATTTCAACTATCACTGCTTTTGCTACGGACGGAGATATTATCATCAAAAATTATCTTTTGACAGGAATGTTCCAGATTTTCGGCGAAACACAGTCAAGCAGTGATGCTGTAAAGGTCGTTCTGATTTCGGTCATTTACATTGCAGCGGCACTTACCGCAAGCGTGTTCAGCATCAAAAAGCGTGACGTGATCTGAAATTTTAATGTTCGGTTAATACAAATCGATTCTTCATGTAAGACAAGTACCGTATCATGTATTCATACGATAAACTACTACGAAAAAGGAGCAATCACCATGAAAAAAATAATATCGGCATTATCGGCGGTCATTCTTGCGGCAGCTTCATTCGGGACAAGTCTTACGGCTTCGGCTGAAACGGCTGAAAAGCAGACACCCTCGGGTATAACCTACAGCGACATCGGTGGAAGTATAGATAGCTACATAAAAGAACGTGAGGCAGGGCTTGCTTCGTGTGCAGTAAGCGTATTTGATGCGGACGGAGTTGTTTATGACGGATATTACGGCTATGCGGACATTGAGAACGATATTGCCGCAAATTCGGATACAGTCTACGAGTGGGGAAGCACCTCAAAAATGCTTGTATGGACTTCGGTCATGCAGCAGTGGGAACGAGGAAATATCGATCTTGAAGCAGACATCCGCGATTATCTCCCCGACGGTTTTCTCACCAAATTGCAGTACCCCGACGAAAAGATAACCATGATAAACCTGATGAGCCACAATGCGGGCTTTCAGGAGAGCTTTTACGAAAATCAGGAAGCAGCACCTGATGATGTTTACGACACGCTTGAAGATGCTGTAAAAGCCTGCGAATGCTGGCAGGCATCTCATGTGGGAGATTATACGGCATATTCTAACTGGGGTACGGCACTTGCGGCGTATATCGTAGAGCAGACCAGCGGTGAAGATTACGTTACATATGTTAATGAGAATATTTTTGAGCCGCTGGGAATGGAGCATTCCTCCATTGATCCGCTGCAGAGAGACAATGAATGGGTCGCTCAGAAGCGACATGAACTGAAATGCTACTGCCGTTTAGCAGACCCAAAGGATAATCTGGATTTTGGAGAATGCCGCTATGCTGTTCAGCTTTTCCCCGCAGGAGCGTGCATGAGTACGCTCGGAGACCTCTCAAAATTCGGGCAGGCATTTGTGACAGAGGACTGTCCGCTGTTTGAGAATGACAGCACCCGTGATGAGATGTTCAAGGCAACTTCATACTTCGGTGATTCCGATGTTACCAAGACCTGCCACGGCTTGTGGACGGAACAGCGCAAGGTTCAGACTTTAGGACACGGCGGCAACACAGGAGGCTGTACGGCTGAACTTGAATTTGATCCGATAAGCGGTCTGGGTATCGCAGTCCTGACCAACGAACCCGGTGAAACTGCATTTTGCAGCGGTATCCCGGTTCTTCTCTACGGTTCACTCAGCGACAGGGAGGGCTACGGTAGCTTTGACGGTACAGCCGAGGATATCAGCGGAGTCTACTACACAAGGCGTGCTATCATCGACGGTGCAGCAAGTGCAAGTCAGTATATGGGACAGATCTTTCCGCTGAGCAAAAATGATGACGGCACCTATTCCGTGAAGATACTTGGCTTTACCTTTGCAGACGGTATTGAGTTCGTACCCGTCGCGCCGCATCAGTATATCTATAAAGACAACGGCAGAGAGAAGTTCGTCTATATAAAGGACGGCGTTCTTGAACTGGGCTTCATGGACAATATCCGCAGCAGTACGGGCATACTTCCGTTTGCTTCGATCTGGGGATTTATCCTGTTCGGAATTGTCTGCCTACTCACGCTGATTATAAAGTTGATTGTTCATATAATCAGAAAAATACGCAAATCTGATAAGAGATACACAACAGCGGACAAGCAGATTCTTTCCCAGCAGATGATTTTTGCAGTATCGGGCATCATCTATGCAGTATTCCTTTTGTACACCGCAGGTGCAGGCGGAAGAGCGTTTGTGACAGTATCCTGCATACTTGCAACGCTGCTCGGTATCGTTTCTCTTGCAATCTGACGGACAAGGTTCTCATAGACAGTGTCCATGTTCAGACCGTCTATCCGCAGGGAGAACGTTTCTTCCGTCACCCAGTCAGTGTGATAATAATTCCCGACCTTAAATGCAGTGTTGACGCTTTCTTCCTTGTAGCCTGTCCATATCTGATACTGCTCCTCATATTCAAGTATAAATATCAGATGATAGTGGAGCTGCTTGTCCATTTGCCGAAGCACGTTCAGGTCGATCTCACTTGTTTTCAGCTTTATCAGAAAGACTTCGACTTCCTCCACGATACTGCCTTTCTCCACATTCAGCGTATCGGCGGACAGCTTATGCACCCACCGTATCGAGTTGATCTGATCTATAAAACTGCGCTCCAGTTTCTTGTCGATAGTCAGCTTATCATAAAACTTGTTTTTCGGTACAAGTTTTCCGAAATAGGTGTTATCGGGCATTCCGAACATTTTATTCACCGTCCTTTACCACAAGAAAACAGATAAGCTCAAAGTCCTCTAGCCCCTTAATATCCGAGATCAGCGCACTTGTGCCGCCAGAACCGAACAGGCTGTCAATGTCACTTTCGGCTTTGGTGTCGATGATAGAGTCGATAGCCATACTCAGCAGTTCGCTCATCTGTGACATATCCCTGCCGTCATCTGTCTCCTTATTGAACACCGCACACAGGTCTTTTATCGGCTCAGACTTGCCCCTGCACAGCAGACGCACATCGTCAAGCAGTTTCTTCGGATTGAGATAATCGCAAAGCACCTCACCGTAAATGCCGATATAGACCATATAAAATGGGTGTATGCGGTTCTGGTTGCCGATATTCACGCTGTCATTCACATTCCGCAGAACGAATATCACACCCTCACCGAGTTCATCCGTCGCAGGCACAACAGCGTGAAGTCCTTTAGGCTTCTTTTCAATATCTTTATGCGTTTTGACATATTCCAGCAGGTCAAGGCGGTATTCATTAAGCCCCAAGTCCATGATAGAAATACCATCGTTCATATCTTCCATGTCAACAACTTCATTCATCATCTTTCGGAGCTGAGAGCTGCGGTATTCCAAATCGCCCTTTTCCTCTGCATTGATAAGGTCATCGTCACCCGTGGAGGTCATGACGGATATTTTCATTCGAGTTTCAACTCTTGATTTCAGGTTGAGGTAATCATCAAGGTTCATATCAGGCCAGAAGTTCACAAGCTGTATGACCTCGTTTTTACTGCCGATACGGTCGATTCGTCCGAAACGCTGAGTTATACGGACTGGATTCCAGTGAATGTCGTAGTTCACAAGGTAGTCGCAGTCCTGCAAGTTCTGACCTTCGGAAATACAGTCGGTAGCTATAAGAATATCTATCTCCTGCGTACTGCCCGGCATCAGAACATCTCTGCCTTTGGATATGGGCGAAAACAGCGTCAGGACATTATTAAGGTTAGCTCTTTTCAGCTTAATGGTTGTCCTGCCGTCCTCACTGCCTGTTATCATAGCAGTATCAAGCCCAAATTTCTGCTTGACATATACACTGACATTCTCATAGAGGTACTCCGCTGTATCCGAAAATGCCGTGAAAATTATCATTTTCTTGTTGCCTGCATTGATAGGAGCATTCTGCTTTTTAGCGATAAGGTCATACAATGCCTGCAATTTTGTATCATGTTCGGGCGTTATATCCTTTATCATAAGAATAAGCAGTTCGAGTGAATCCTTATCCTTTTGCAGATCATCACGCCACGAACGATAGTCCATATCTGCGAGGTCTATCTTGACCTTTTTGCCGACAGTAAAGTCGGTGTTGCTGTCATCAATGTCGAGATCATCATCTGTCATCTCATACATATCAAGATCAGCGGCACCGTGCTTTTCAAAAGCATTGATAGCGTTTATCGTAGTAGTTATAAGATTATAGATACGCTGTAATGTCAGCGAGAATGAATTGACCGAGCTTTCCAGTCTTTTCAGAAGATTTATCGCCATCAGTCTGCGGATACCAAGCTCACGGTTAGACTGCCTGAAATTATCATTCTCGTCCATGTACTTTGAACGCTTGCTTTCAAAAATATAGTGTGATGGCATATAAATGCAGAGTGATAATTCTATCAGACTGCTGTATATCTCATTGTAGTTTATAGCATTGTCAAGATCTGTAAGACACGGCGTGAGCGAGATAGGTTTCAACCTTTCGGGGAATTTTCCTATCTTTTCACTGTTATAATATTTCTGTATATGTTTCCTTGAACGTGCGATAGTAACACTATCGAGCAGTTCAAAGAAATCAAAATCGAGCATACGCAGCAGCGAATCGGTAGTACGCTGTTCCTTCGGATAATCGCTCCACTCATTGAATACCCTTTGTGCCTGACGGAATATTTCTTCTATGGTTTTCTTGGTGTTCAGCTTTTCGCTCAGGTTCTCCGAGCAGCCCTCATAAGCAAGTGCAAGCTGGTTTCTCAGATCGGTAAAACGGTTATTGACAGGAGTTGCCGACAGCATCAGCACTTTTGTTTTTACGCCTGCACGGATAACCTTATCCATTAACCTCTGATATCTGTTCTCCCTCGTATTGGAATGTGTACCGATACCGTTTCTGAAATTGTGGGATTCATCTATAACGATAAGGTCATAATTGCCCCAGTTCAGCCTATCAAGGTCAAGACCATTGGAAGAACCGCCGTCACGGGATAAGTCCGTATGGAACAGCACATCATAATTCAGACGGTCTGTTGCGATAGGGTTATTTACATAATTGTCCTTATATGTATTCCAGTTTTCAGCGAGCTTTTTCGGGCATAATACAAGTACGGTCTTGTTGCGGTTCTCATAATACTTGATGACCGCCAGTGCCGTAAACGTCTTGCCAAGACCTACACTATCCGCAAGAATACAACCGTTATATTTTTCGAGCTTGTTGATGATAGCAAGGACAGCATCACGCTGAAAGTCGTAGAGCATATCCCATATCTTACTCTGCTTAAAGCCTGTTGCTTCGTTTGGCAGCTCATCTTCGGAAATATCTTCAAGGAACTCGCTGAAAACATGATACAGTGTCATGAAATATATGAATTCGGGAGCATTCTCGTTATATGCTGTGCTGATACTTTCAATTACTGTCTCGGTAACATCTTCGAGTTTTGATTTATCATTCCAAAGATTATTAAAAAGTGAAATATATTGTTGAGCAAAAGGAGCATCGAGACCATTTACCATATTATAGGCGTTGTTTCCACGATCACAGCCTATATCGGTAGTGGTAAAGCCCATGATCGGCATATATGCAGTTGTATCAGCAGTACTTTCAACGGTAATAAATCCGCCCATACTGTCTCCGCTGACATTGGAGCGGAATTTCACCTTAGCTTTGATCCAGTCGGCGCACTCCTTAGCGATAGCTTTCTGTGTCATTTCATTGCGGAGCTTTATCTCAAATTCCGTACCGTACAGTCCTGACTCTCTGTTCATACGAGGAATAAAAAACTCACGCTTCTCTTTTTTCGCTGATTCCTTTACAAACGTCGGTGAGGTGAATATGAAGCGAAGTTCCTCTATGTTATCGAGCTGTTTTTTCAGTTCTTTGTATGCGTACATGGAAAAGCAGGAGGCGGCGATCGTCATCTTACTGCCTTTCTTTATGTTTTCTATCAGTTCATCTTTTAACAGAGTGCTGATATTATCAATTACCTTCAAGCTGTTACCTCCCTTACTGCGAAGTAAGTACATAGGTCTGATTTTTCGCAAAATTATTGATTTGACGAGAAAAGCGAAATTTGTCTCGATAATATGCAGTTTTCAAGATTCGGAATGACGGCACTTTTACGTTACCCTGAC
>NZ_CACWPP010000124.1 GCF_902762735.1 uncultured Ruminococcus sp. | reverse complement strand
AGCTCTTTCTCTTATTATACAGGATTTTAGTTTTTAGTGGCTCACTTTTTTATTATCATTTTGAGGCTATCTGGCTCAGTTTTATTTTAGCATACATACTCATTCTCGGCTTGCGATTTTTCTTCTTCAAGGGCTTTGATCGTGTCCTTGTACTCGCCGTATTCAGCTGTTGTAAAGCTGTAACCTCTGGACTTCTTCGGCTCGCTGATCTCGATACCGTGAGCGTTGCAAATATCCCTCAGCACTTCCCACTCCCTGAGCCGCCAGCGGTTGTTGGAGTGAGCGTCATTTCCGAAGCCCATTTCGTCAAGCGCCTTGTTCTTTGCGTTGCGTACTTCAAGACCTCTGCTGTAATGTCCGAGAGGTATATAGTCTATGTGCAAATGCGGCGTGGCTTCATCGAGGTGCATCACGGCATTGAACACATAGAGGTTCGGATTTCTCGCCTGAAATCCTTCCATATATTCACGCAGACACTCCGCCGTTATCTCCGCATCGGGAGTGCCGACAGCCGAATCATTTTTCGTTCCGATATAGACGAGATGTTCATAGAAACTTTTCTGCTTGTTCGCACCCTCGATTACGCTCTTGCTTGGCGGACGGTTGAACAGGTGTTCAAAGTAGTCAACTATCTTGCGATCATTTCTTTTCTGACGAGCGTTATATCTCTCTACCGCTTCGTCAAAAAGCTGGTGGTAAGTCTCGCCCAGATCTTGCTGAACAAAGATCACATTGTTCGGCGTTCTGGAACTGTCGATATTCTTGGCAGTGAACTCTCGGTTATTATGTGAAAGGCTGCCTTTGCCCTCACACATTGAGATAGATTTTGCATTCATAAAATGTCTCCCTTTTTTCTATATCTGAAACCTCTGATGAGGTGATTGCGGACGCAAAGTCCTAACGGACAGATTGATTTCTAACGATATGGAAATCGAGAAATCAAAGGCTCGGAGAGCCGGAATTACTTGCGGTGCGCCGCCAGTAACCCCAAAGCACTTTTGACAGCCTACTCGGACTATCAAAAATGCTTATGGGGCTCTGCGAGGCTAAGACGGCTGACAAAGCAGCCGAAAAATGTGGACACAGTAATGCAAAAAACGTATTACATAAACTCAAAAAATGCGGTCAGCAAAACTGCAAGATCAGAACGTCGGCTCTTCCTCAACGCCAAAAGTTTCGAGGAGATGATCTATCTCTTTTCTGTAAGTCGTAAGCTCATAAGAATTGAGATAGAAAAACGAACAAGCTACCGCTTCACGCACATCAAGACCGCTTCTTTCTTCAAGGATAGAAGTCAGCTTTTCAACCTTTTCCATATCGACCATTTCTCAAACCCCCTTCCCGTTGAAATAGGCGATCAGGTCAGCCTTGTTCACAAGAATTTTTCCGTTCCTGCCCTCGCCGGTGCGAACGGACTTCACTTTGCCCTGCTTCACAAGCTGGCGTACTGTGTGTTCGGAAAGTCCGCTGATGAGTGCGGCGCTCTCCTTGATAGTCAGCATCTCGACCTTGTCGGTGGTCGGTGCTTTGGTTGTCTGCGGAGCGGAGTTCTCTCCGTCCTCGGTGAGCTGAATGAGCAGCTCCAGAATGATGTCTACGATCTCTTTTTTCTGTGTTGTAGTCATAAATTAAACCTCTTTCTATCTATGGTTTGTGTTGTGAACTTTCCGCATTTTCAGCACATTCAGGACAGAAAGTGCGGAAAGTGTTGATTGTGTATGCTTCACTGTCTGAACATCAAAGGGTTGATGTGGAGCATTGTGCAGCCTTTAGGGTTGTCGTTCCTGAGTTGCAATGTCCTAACGCTCCCGATACTGTCACCACATCAAGCCCCGACGAGATCAAGGCAGAAGCTGCGAAGTGTCTGAAACTGTGAATACCATAGAAAGGCATATCGTTCTTCTCGCAGAACTCTTTCAGCCAGCCGTAAGGGATCCGGTTGTTCATGGGTTCGCCGTTCCACTTGACAAACAACATTGGAAATTGCTATAAATATTGCAGAAAAAAGGGGCTGCATATAAAGACAGCCCCAAAGAAGGTATATTATTATGGCAAGGTATATTATTATGGCAATGTTCTGTTAGCCCGAGATCTTAGTCACGGGTATCACTGCACCGTTATACTTTTCAATTATAAACTTTGCAGTATCCTCCGATTGCAGCAGCTCGACCAGTGCTTTTAGTCCCGGATCGTCTGCTTTTTCGGGGGTTGTCACAATGATGTTGGCGTAGGGTGAATCCTCGCCTTCACGGAACAGATACTTTGTTGCGTCAAGGCCTGCTTCTATGACTTTATTGGTGTTGTTTATATAAACATCAAACTCTGTTCTGTGAGAATTTATCTGTATACTGTCAAGCTCGGTTATCTCGATAGGTTTTATGTACTCTTCAATGTCATCCACACTTGCACGGATAGTTTCCGTTTCACCCAGCTTGATCCAGCCCTGCTGTTCGAGTATGCGTAAAGCTCTGTACTCGTTTGTCGCATCGTTCGGGATCACAATAGTTGCACCGTCGGGTACTTCGTCAGCAGAGGTATACTTTTCTGAGTAGGCACCTATGGGCTCTACATGGATATCACCGATATTCACAAGTTTGCCGTTGTTGATCTCGTTCCACTCGTCAAGGGCGGGCTGGTGCTGCATGAAATTGAAATCTACCTCACCATTCTGTGTTTTCTCATTCCATGTTGCATCTGCACCGGTGCTGACGATCTCTACTGTGTAACCTTTCTCATTGAGTTTGGGTTCAACATACTCTATAAGTTCACTATGAGGTGTAAGGTCTGCCAATGCTTTGATAACGGTAAGCTCCTTACCGTCAACCAGTTCCTTTACCTTCTCGCCGTTTGAGCTATCGGTCTTACCGCAGCTTGCAAATGCCGATGCTGCAAGAGTTGCAGCTACTGCTGTTGCTAAAATTCTCTTTACTTTCATGATACTTTTCCTCCTAAAATGTTTTTAATGTTTACTTTCCTCAATATGTAACGGTCTGTGCCGTCATCAACTTAAACAAAATGTCTTTTTCTGAGTATCAGACCTGAGATCAGATCACCGAATACCTGTGCGATCTCAACCATTATTATAAGCACAAGTACCGATGCTATCAGCATATCGTGATAGAACCTATTGAAGCCGAATCTTACCGCTATATCTCCTATGCCGCCTGCACCAAAGCTGCCTGCAAGTGCTGTCATGGAAATTATACCGATAAGTGCTACCGTAAAACCTCTGATAATAGAGGGTATCGCTTCGGGCAGCATAACTCGGAAAACGATAGTTGCCGAGCTTGATCCCATAGCTTTGGCTGCTTCTATCTTTCCCTTTGGTATCTCAACGAATGCACCCTGTACAAGTCTGGCATACATGGGTATGCAAGATGCCGCAAGGGCTATGATACAGGCATTTACACCATAACTCTGACCCAGCAGCATTCGTGCCAGCGGAAGTGTGATGATTATCATTATCATCTGCGGCAGTGAACGCAGACAGTTGACGATAGTTCCTGCTGTTTCGTTAAGTACGGGTATGGGTCTTACGCCTTCCTTTGATATTATAGAAAGCCCAATGCCCAGAAGTACCCCCAGCACGAGAGTTATAATTGCACTGAGTGCCACCATATAAAGTGTGTCCCACACCGCCGGCCACAGAGTATCCCATACCTCACTGCTGAAAGCGTGCTTTACTACCTCCCAGAAAGGATATTTACTAAAACTCATATTCCACCACCTCCTGTAAATGTATTTTCCTGACTGAATTCTTTGTATACTTCAAGAAATATCTTCCCCGTATTGCTTTTGGGATCAAGGAAAATATCCCTCGTATTACCTTTTTCGGTTATGACTCCGTTTTCCAGAACAGCTATCTTTTTGCATATTCGCTTTGCTGCTTCAAGCTCGTGTGTTATCATTATTATAGTCACTCCAAGTTCATCGTTTATATGTTCCAGAAGGTCTAGTATCGAAAGTGTTGAAACCGGATCAAGTGCGCTGGTGGCTTCATCGGAGAGCAGAACGTCGGGATCGTTGGCAAGTGCTCTTGCTATTCCCACACGCTGTTTTTGTCCGCCCGACAAAGACCCGGGATAAGCATTCTTTTTATCTGAAAGTCCCACAAGCTCCAGCAGCTTATCTACCTTTGCAGTGATCTGTTTTTTTGAAGTTCCCACCAGCTTCAGCGAATAGGCAATGTTCTGTGATACTGTCATGGAGTCAAAAAGATTGAACTGTTGGAATATCATGCCTATCTTTTGGCGACGCAGTGTCAGCTGCTTCTTGTTGAGAGCGGTTATCTCGGTATCGCCTATCCAGACCTTACCGCTGTCGGGCTCTTCCAAACGGTTTATGCACCGTACCAATGTAGACTTGCCCGCACCTGAAAAACCAACGACTCCGTATATTTCACCTTTGTTTATCTCAAGATCGATCCCTGAAAGAACGTGATTTACTTCACCTTTGTTGTGAAAGGATTTATGCAGATCCTTTATTCTTATATATGCACTCATTTTTCTCCTCCTTATAGAAATACGTTATTGACATTGCTTATGCGAAAGCTTTGATTTATAATTACATATAAGAAATATTTATTGCGAACGCTTTATTTTATTGAATATATTTATATCACCGAAAACGCAAATTGTCAATCACTATCTCAGATAACGTTATCTCAAAGGTAAATCTCTCTGCGCAGATAGGGTGAAATGTGAAAAATAAATGTTAACATTTTTTTGATCTATAATGTAGATCGGTAATAATTTTCTGTTGATCTATGAACAAATAATTATATATCCCGAAATCATGACATCGTCATCGTACCGAATGAGCGGTTATATATTGCTTTATATTAAGAACCTGTCTTCACAAGACTCTGTACGTGTCTTGTGAAAACAGGTTCTAAAATTGAAAAGACTAAATTTTCTTAAAAGCGTAAATGATGACATCGTTGTCTTCTTCTTGACATAGCAGCTGTTTTGTGATATTTTATTTACTATATATTTTTGAACAGAGGTGAGAAGATGGGCAGTTTTGATAATAACAGGACAAGAGAAGTTATTGCATTGAGTGTGCCTGCGATACTGAGTCAGCTTTCAACGGTGGTCATGCAGTATATCGATACAGCAATGGTGGGCAGTCTGGGCTCAAATGCCACTGCATCTGTCGGATTGATAAACAGCACTATATATCTGACAAACGGATTTTGCACAGCAGCAGCAACAGGCGGCTCGGTACTGACGGCTTACGCTGTTGGTGCCGGAGAACTGAGAAAAGCAAAACTCAACTATCGGCAATCTCTCATCTGCGTGACGGTGTTTGCTGTTTTGCTGGAGATATTTTGTGCAGGGATCAGCGGGCGGCTTCCGGTCTGGCTGGCAGGTGACGAGGCTATCGTAAAGGATTCTTCGGCATACTTTTTTGTATATTCTCTGTCACTTCCTTTTGTGGCTCTGAATACCATGGCTTCGTCGGCACTTCAATGCAGCGGCAACACGAAGATAGCGGGCGCAGTGAATCTTATCATGTGTGTTCTCGATGTTTTGTTCAACAGGCTGTTTATTTTCGAGCCATTCGGATTGGGGGTGGCAGGTGCGGCAATAGGAACGGCACTTTCGCAGTTTACTGCCGCTGTTATCCTGCTGATATACTCCTGTTTGTTTTTTGATAAGCTAAGACTAAAAGATATTCACGGAAGACTTATAGATATGTCTGTTTTCAAAAAAGCACTTAAAATATCACTTCCTGTCGCTTTTGAGGAATTCGTCATGTGCGGAACGTTCATCATTACCACACGCATACTTGCGCCTTATGGTGCATTGCAGACAGCGGTATATTCGTTGGTGGTGACGGCTGAGAGCATATGCTATATGCCCGGTTTCGGCATGGGGATAGCAGCGACCTCGCTGGTGGGCAGAAGTCTTGGCAGCGGCAGCCGTGAGCTTACCAAAACATATTCCGCACTTACCATTAGGATAGGTACTGCGATCATGAGCATCTTGGCTGTAGTGATGTTCATTGCCGCACCTGCCATAGCCGGTATGCTTACGGCAGACAGAGAAGCTGCAAGGCTCACTGTGATGTGTCTGAGGATACAGATGCTCTGTGAACCGCTATTTGCGGTGCAGCTGGTGACATCGGGGATATTTCGTGGTGCAGGTGACACCTTGGTTTCGGGAATCATCAACGCTGTGAGTATGTGGGGAATCCGCCTGCTCCTCATAGTTTTACTGGTGAAAAGATACATGACAGTAGGTGTGTGGATAGCGGTGAGTGCCGAACTTTGTGTGAGAGGAACTGTGTTTTTTATTTATTATAAAAGTTATAGGTGGCTGAATAAATATAAATTAACAAAATCTGAGGTGACAGTATGATGACTATACACAGTGCAGTACCTGAAGATGCGCCGAGATTGTTGGAGATATATTCTTATTATGTAGAAAAGACAGCCATAACCTTTGAATACGATGTGCCGTCAGTTTAAGAATTTGAGTCAAGGATAAGGAACACTCTGAAAAAATATCCGTATATCGTAATTGAAAAAGATGACCATATAATAGGATACGCATATGCAGGGACGTTCATAAACAGAGCAGCTTAAGACTATTCGGCTGAGGTCAGCATATATGTAGACATTGACGATCACGGACACGGCGCAGGCAGACTGCTGTATGAAAGCATTGGATCGGCACTAAAAGATATGAATATCACAAACCTCTATGCCTGAATCGGTGTACCGGCGGAACGTGAAGATGAATACCTGACCTTTAACAGCATGAATTTCCACAAACACATGGGATACGATCTGGTTGGACGTTTCAAAAAAATGCGGCTACAAATTTAACAGATGGTATGATATGGTGTGGATGGAAAAGATCATCGGACAGCATATATCAGATCCTCCATCAGTCCAAAAATACGGTCGAATCATGGCGGTGATCGACCGTTAAGATAGTCATGTAGATCAAACAGCAAAAAGCCAAGCGTACAAATATCTTCGATGCGCTTGGTTGTGCCTATATCATATACCTGCAAGATCATTAAAGGGACATGAAGTATTTTGGTGTAATTTTGTCCGCTGATATGATCTGCACATCGGTTAAAAACGAATAAGTACAAGGGTATGTCAGTATATTTTTGTCCGCTATTTGTCCGCAAAGGGTGCAAAAACTTAGCCCAAAACAGCGTAAACGTATTTTTGCGTATTGTTCTGAAATGCCGTATTTTCGGGCTTTTATGCACATCCCGACAAGTCACTAAAAGTGCGCCGAGATTTTCAATTCCCGTACGGGTCACCACTATTTTCGGCTCTGAAATGGCGTATTTACGTTGTTTCAGAGTCTTTGCTTTCCCGCACGACCCATTATTAGCCCATTATAGTTTTGAACAGCTGTGACAAGTTACAGACAGTCACGCTGTTCTTTTTTATCTGGAAATTTATTGCCTGACCTATGATATCCGAGGTACGTGCTTTCTGCATTGCAAACTCGTGAGTGTAGATCCCTAAAGTTGTGTTGCAG
>NZ_CACWPP010000123.1 GCF_902762735.1 uncultured Ruminococcus sp. | reverse complement strand
GGTGATACCTTCCTCAAGGAACTTCGTCTTGACCTCATAGTTATAGTACGGCACAAGCACATGATCTGTATAGACCGCCGTTTCGTAATCATAGGCATAAGTCGGCACACCGTTCTCGACCTCAAAGAAATCATAGGTATTGCGGTCAACATCGGTTTTCGGTGTTGCTGTCAGACCGACCATTATTGCATCGAAATACTCAAAGATCGCACGATATTTCTTGAAAATGCTTCTGTGGCTCTCGTCGGTGATGATAAGGTCAAAGTGTGCGGGAGAGAACAGCGGTACTCCGTCCTTTGTTTTTGCACTGTCGATCGCATTCAGTATCGTAGGATATGTAGAGAACACGATACGGGCATTTCTGTCGTCCTTGTTGCTGCACAGGTTGCAAAGTGACATATCGGGCAGATAGTTCTTGAAATCGTCCTTTGCCTGCTTGACAAGTGCCGTTCTGTCGGCAAGGAACAGGATATTTGTGATATATCCGCCACGGCTCAGAACATCGGTCAGACTTGAAGCCGTCCTCGTTTTGCCTGTACCCGTAGCCATGACAAGCAGAGCCTTACGAAAGCCCTCATCTATATGTTCACATACCGCACGGATAGCCTCTTTCTGATAATAGCGGTCTGTGATCCTGTCATCTATGGGGATCGTTGACAGCTTCTTCCGTGTTTCACGGCGGTTCATCAGCTTTTCAAGATCGGACTTTGTGAAGAAACCGCTTACTTTCCGCTGCGGAGAGGACAGATCGTCCCAGAAGTATGTTTCAAAACCGTTTGAGGTGAACATCATCGGTCTGCGCCCGAATTTACGCTCTAAGCAGTCGGCATAGAGAACCGCCTGCTTTCTGCCGATATTGGGATCTTTGCTTGTCCGCTTTGCTTCAATGACAGCAAGGGGCAGACCGTCACGCCCAAACAGTACATAATCGCAGTAACCTTTTTGTCCGAGGACACCGTTCATATCGGTGACTTCATATTCTTCCCACACATCGGCATCAGTACCGCCGAACTTCCAGCCCACCCATTTCAGGTCTACATCAATGTATATTTTTCGTGTCTTAAACTCTGAGAGGTCAGCAGGGGCAAAGGTACGGCTTTCCTGTTTTTCTTCTTTTTCGGCGGTAAGCGTAGCCGACATTTCGGCAATTTTCGCCTGCAAAGCCTTGATCTCGCTGTCCTTCTGCTCGATAAGAGACTCCTGCTCTTTGATCTTTTTGGTGTCGATCACGACCTTTTCCGTAGGTATGAGGGCAGGATCGAAGTGCCGTTCCACATAGTCCGAGCCATAGCAATAGTCCACCCATTCGATGAACTCAAACAGGCTTTCAAGTGCAAGCAGAGCATCAGCCTTATTGACAGCCCTCTCCGTATGCACCGAGAGATTGCCGAGCCTGATGATAAACGGCAGTTTACCCCAAGTCTGACTGTCAAGAGCGAAGCGGAAAGACGGCTCATGGATCAGCGATTGCAGATTGTCCTTATAGGGCATACTGATCGTGTTATCGGCAGAATACACCCATTTCACGGCGAGTTCCAAAGCCTTGCGGCAGCCCACCGCACACATAGCAGGAGAGGTTGCATAGACCTTTTCGGCTTCGATAGCCGCCGCCGAGAACATCTTGTATTCAGTTATGTTTGCTAAGAAACCAAAGTTGGTCATAAGATCACTCCTTATCCGAAATACTCCTGCATCAGTGCCTTTTTCAGCGTTTCAGCCTTTTCAAGCACCTGCTTGACTGCCAATTTCGATTTGTCGGTCTGCTCTACAAAGGCGGCGAATTGCTGTTGTAGGGCAAGCGGTGGGACTAACAGCTTCAGCGATTTGATTGAATCAAAGTTCAGACCCGCCTTTACACCAGTTTGATTTTTAGCTTCAAACTGAGGTGTTCCCGATTCGCTTTCCATAAAATAGGCAACATAAAGCGGAATCAGCTTTGTTTTATCTAATCGAATACAAGTAAGATGCTGATTGATGTATGCTCCATGTTCTGCTATTTCCCGTGTAACTACACCTGTTCGCCCTAAATCAGCGGTAATGCTGATAAGAAGATCGCCCTCCTCAACCTTTGTGCGTTTCGCTTCCATATTATCGGGAGCATTGACAGGTTGAATGTTATCAGTAGAGATTCGGCAATCCTTGACATTTTTTATGGTTATAAACCATTCTGAACCATCATCAACACAGTATTTTGCCCAACCACGAGAACCAGAGGTCAAGAAATCAATGTAGTCAGCAAGTTGCTGAATGGGAAAGCTGTGTTTGTTAGTGTATATATCCCCAAACATCTCCACAAACCGTGATTTGACAAGCAGATCGAGCTTTTCAAGGATAGCGTTGCAGAGGTCTATGGTGTGGGTTACTTTGTCGAGGTTTGCGGCGATTTTGCACTGGGTTTCGAGTGGTGGTATAGGAATAATTCGTTCTTCCATTTCAGCTTTTGTTGTATGTATCATCGTAATGCCATGACCTTCCGCTTTAACACGTTCAGCAACATTATCAAGATAATAATACAAAAAATCTTTGCGAATTCTGTCGGTTGTAAGAATTTTCCAAATATGATAATGATAAATTACTTTCTCGCCGTCCCAAATTTTAGGACCAAATGAAGCCGACCAAGCAAACAATAAATCACCATTATCGCAGTATTTATCTTCTTCTAATTCTAAATCTGAATAATACCAATCCCTGTTTGAAAAGAAATTTCCTACTCTCAAAACAGGATATTTTCCAGTATTCAATAATTCGTTTTGTTTGTATGCTCTGCCATTTAAAAGAGTAACTACATCACCAAGTCGTACTGTATCCCATTTACTCATTCAACAATCCCCCCAACTCCGACAGCACACCACCAAGCTCCTTATAAAGCCCGTCAAGGTCTGCAATTATCTCACTTGTGGGAGGATATTCCACCGCCACATATTCGGTTTTCTTGTACTTGTTGATAGACAGGTCATAGTCGTTGTCCACGATCTCCTGCTTCGGCACGAAAAAGCTCTGCTCTGTGCGCTTCCTGTCACGCTCACCGTCGGGGTTGTGGAAACGGTAAATAATATCGGGAATATCGTTCTCAGCGATCTCCGAGCGCTTGTCATCGAGGGAGAAGCCGTCCGCCCTCATATCATAGAACCACACGTTATCCGTGCCGCCTGCATCGGTCTTGACGAACACCAGCACCGCCGTTGAAACTCCTGCATAGGGCTTGAAAACACCGCTGGGCATGGAAATAACGGCTTTCAGCTGATGATTTTCGATCAGTTCCTTGCGGATAGACTTGTGCGCCTTGCTCGAACCAAACAGCACACCGTCAGGCACGATACAAGCACATCTGCCGCCCTTTTGCAGCATACGCAGGAACAGTGCAAGGAACAGCAGTTCCGTCTTTTTCGTGTTTGTGACAGCTTTCAGGTTGTCGTTGATACTCTCCGCATCAACAGTCCCCTTAAACGGCGGATTTGCAAGGCAGACAGTATACTTTCCGCTGACATTGTTCTGCTTTGAAACGCTGTCCTTGTAGTCAATATCGGGATTGGTGATAGAGTGAAGCATCAGGTTCATAGCTGAGATACGGAGCATCGTCTGGTCAGTATCGTAGCCCGTGAAGGTCTTTGTAGCAAAGTCAGCCCATTGCTCATCGGTCATGGTATCCTCATAATGCTTGCGGATATATTCAGCAGCGGAAACGAGAAATCCGGCTGTACCGCAGGCAGGATCGCATATCACATCATCGGGAGTGGGTGCAACAAGCTCCACCATCATTTCACGGATATGTTTCGGAGTACGGAACTGTCCGTTTGTTCCCGAATTATTGAGCTTTTTGAGCATATATTCATACAGATCACCTCGCATATCGAGGTCAGCTATATCATGCTCATAGAGATCGTCAAGCCCCGTGATTATCTTCTGCAACACCTGCGGATTAGGAATGACAAACACCGCACTATCCATGTATCGAGTGAAAGCTGTCTGTTCCTGTTCACCGTCCTCACGGTCTGGAATTTCTATCAGCTCACCCTTATCGTCAAAATCAGGGAGCTTGCCGTATTTCATTTTCTTTACCGCAGGAAAGGCGTATTTTGAGATAATGCTGAAAATATCACGAGCGTCCTTATCCTTGAACTTGCTCCAACGCATAGCCTGTCCGATCTCCGACTGCGGGAAGATCAAATCAGCGGTATCGCCCGTCATATTGGCAAATTCTTCGTTTTCAAGCTCCTTTTCATCGAGGGAGCGTATAAACATCAGATAAGTGAGCTGTTCAATGACCGTCAACGGATTGGTGATACCGCCAGCCCATATATCAGTCCAGATCTTATCTATTTTATTTTTTATGACACCTGTAATCATGCAATAAGGCCCTCCAAGTTGCAAAATGTTATAATATTCCGTCTATATTATATCACGCATCGAACAATTAGTCAACGATTAATTAATCTAAATTTGTGAATTTAGCAAACGTAAAATCCTGATATACAGCAAGAGGCAGAATGATATTTTCATTCCACCTCATAATATATTCGTTGTTCCTGAATAATGGTATAAATACATACTTGTACGCTTTATTTCTTTCACACAACTAAACCACAATTTCTTAGCTTATATACTAATTTTAAAAGTGCAAACAATACAACTAAATATACAAGTAATGATCCGATGATTGCCCACCATGCAAAATCAGCCAAGGAAGCTAAATACACCAAGCCATTATGTAACGCATAGAAAAGCAAAAACAATATACTGCCTTTAATTGGTCTATCTTCACCTTTATCATAAAATATTCCAACTACCCAGAAAGTAAACGGTACTAAAACAGCAGAACCGAATAATATATTGATCGCGTTTGTAGGAATAGGAAATTCAAACATACCCATCGGAATCATTATATTTTTGCCGAATTTTTCAAAAGGATTGGGCAGATAGAATGTTCTGATCCAATAGCTTATAATAACAACAAACTTATACATAATAACTCCTTTCAATAGCCAAACAGCCTTTTAATCATCCGGATTACCGAATATTCAGCACAAGATATGTCTGATCAGACTCCGTCGAATTCCAGAACAGATATCATAAAAAACAAGCAGACATAATCTAAGCCCACATCTTAATACAAGCTTCATTCGGTTTCAAAATTAATAGTCTCTTGAAGTCTTTCCAAGTACTTCTCCTTAACACTCGTAGGTTCTAATATTCTCATTTTCCCTGCAAACTGGAACACCCATCCCCAGAACGTCGGGCTTATCTGCACATCGACATTTGCTGAGAACCATTCGCCGCAGGGTCTGATCTTTGTTCCGAGCCCGAATGTGTCATAGATGCTTTCAATAACGCTGCGGTCAAACTCCAAAGTGACATTTTCGGTATCACCGCCATACATTCTGAAAATGCTTGCTTTGTACCGGGCGATACCACGCCTGCGTGATCTTGTTTCATCACAGATAACATCGTCGAGCAGCTCCACACGCTCTATGCGGTCAAGACGGTAGTTCCTGTTTTCGCTGCACTCTGCATCATAGCAGGTGAGATAGTACTCGTTGCTGTCATAGATCAGCGAGATCGGCTCGACAATATGAACTCCACCCTCAGTATGATATATTTTCTTGCCGTTTTCATCAAGATGATAATACACAATACAAATCTTTTGGTTAGTCCGAAGAGCCTTTTCAAGCTGATCTATCGTGTAATAAATCCTTTCGTTGGTATGCTTTATCGTGTTGAACTTTACAGCATTTCTTTTCAGCAGGGCAGAGCGGTGACTGCCGCTGAGATCGGCAAGCTTTGTGATAAGCTCTTCGGATTTTTTCTCGGTTATAGAATTTGAGCCTTGAACAGCGTCGATCAAAACCTTGAGTTCGGGGATACTGAAACTCCTGTCCTCGATATAATAAGCCTTGCTTTTCCCGATTCTGCACGACATAACTTCATATCCGTAATCGTTCAGCATCGAAATATCCATTGCAAGAGTTCTTCGTTCGCTCGAAATCCCCATTTGTTCCAGTCGGCTGCATATGTCATTAGTTTTCATCGGGTGCTCTTCGTCGGTCTCCTGACGCAGTAATTCCAGCAGCTTCACGAGTTTTATTTTCTGGCAGTTATCCGTCATAAAAATCCACCTCCGAGTTCTAATGACCCTATTTTACATATTATAACATAATTTACTTCGATTGTAAAGCCTTTTCTGTCAATTTTTGTTGACAGAAAAGGCTCTTAATTTTTTTTCGCCGGATTTATTTTTTCTCTTTAAAATATTTAACAAATGTAGTGTGATTGGAAATAATGTTCATTGTGAATTTCTCCAATCTTTGTGAAACCCGTTAATTATTTTTCCAGTGATTCTGAATTATCTTATAGAGGGGGTAATAAATCATTCAAATAAATAAAATCTAAGTCCGACACCGCATATAATCTTTAACTCTAAAACAGTATTATTTCTCGGCAATAGTGTATAAAATAATCGTACCAGTTTTGTACAATCATATGAAATTTAAGAAAAATCACCAAACTGACCTCAAAAAAATGCCTTGCCGACCCCTAACTTATGGAAGCGCAAAAAATATTAAGCCAAACAAAACGATTATTCATATCAAATGAAGAGCATATTTCTTGCTACGCAGATGAAATAAAGTCTTGGTTGTTTTGAAATATTTTGTAATAAGAAATGTATTCTTCTTTATGCAATCATACAATTTTTGCAAATTCTTTCTGTTTTGGGTTAAAAAAATCGACTTCCCGAACCCTAACTTATGAAGGGAGGAAAATAATTAAATCCGTTCAGCACAAATTTGCTGCCTCGCAAGCAACAGATAAAGTGCGTCAGTCAAATAAACTCGTTATGACCCGAAGGAGGTAATAACCGCGCAGATAAGATAATTCAGACAATAATCATCAAAGGAATAAATCCGAAAGAACAAAAATGAAATCACCAATTCAAAATGGAAAGGAAAATGCGAATGACAATTATTCAGAAAAATGAACTCATCACCCAAGTGACTCAGCTGCTCGACAAGCTGATCGACGTTGACGCAGAGAACCCTACCTTGACCGCTGTGCCGTTTACGGACAAGCCGCTGGAGATGTTGACCGTCAAGGAATGTGCCGCGCTTGTGGAAGGGCTGTCCGAGCATACCGTTCGTCAGCTGTGCGCTCAGGACAAGATCGCTCATGTGAGGGCTGGCGCGGGTCGTAACGGCAAGATACTCGTGAGCAAGGTGTCGCTGCTCAAATATCTGGGCATAGCAAGCTGATGTCAGAAACGAGGGGTACGGCGAATCAAGGAAAGAATTGAATATCAAGTGTTTTATATATTTTTATTTCACCATAGACAGCAAGTACAGAAAGCGGTGCATTCTTTTCCGCTTTCTTCCAAATTGCAGGTCTACCCCATGCGATTTGGCTGTTAAGGGAACCCTCGCCCTTAACTGTTGCCCCCTCATTCGAGCGAAGGAAAATGATCTATAAAAATATCGGGAGGTAAAACCAAGTGAGAAAATACAAGCAGGTAAAAGAGAAGAAGGTCACATTTGATATGCAGGAATGGGCTGAGGTCGAGCGCAGGGCAGCCGAATGCCACACGAAAACAGGAACATACATAAAGTACATAGCCGTTCACGGCAAGATGATCGTTTTTGATATGGAGAAGGTTATCCCCCTGCTGAACGGTATGCGAATTATTTCCAACAATATC
>NZ_CACWPP010000122.1 GCF_902762735.1 uncultured Ruminococcus sp. | reverse complement strand
TTACTTGTTTTTTTGCTGTTTTTGACAGATATTGGCTGTTCACAGCATGATTTAACCCCATATCCGAGGAGGATATGGGGTTTTGAGACAGACTGAGAGATATAGTTTTAAACTATATCTCAACAAAAAAAACAAGTATTACCACTTTTCCGAAAAGTGTGATATAATATATAGCATACAAATCATACAGGAGGAATAGGAAATGAAAACATCAATTATAGGTTATCCGAGAATAGGCGCACTGCGCGAGCTGAAATTCGCAAGCGAAGAATATTTCAGAGGTGAGATAAATGCCGATGAACTGGAACAGTCTGCAAAGCAGATACGTCTGCACAACTTAGAACTTCAGAAGAACAGCGGGCTGGACTTCATACCGTCCAACGACTTTTCGTACTATGACGGTATGCTGGACACAGCTTTCCTGCTGAATGCAGTACCCGAAAGATACACTGCGCTGGGACTTTCGGCGCTTGACACATATTTCGCCGCCGCAAGGGGCTATCAGGGCGAAAAGGGCGACGTTAAAGCACTGGCGATGAAAAAATGGTACAACACCAACTACCACTATATGGTCCCCGAGATAGATGACAGCACCGAGATAAAGCTGAACGGCACAAAGCCTTTCGACCTTTTCAAGGAAGCGCTCGATAACGGTGTTAAGACAAAGCCTGTTATTATAGGTGCTTACACTTTCCTGAAACTGGCAAGGTACACAGGCAAAAAGACTGCCGCTGACTTCGCTGATGCCGCTGTTAAGGCTTATTCGGAGCTTATCGCTAAGTTTGCGGAGCTGGGCGCTGAGTGGATACAGATAGATGAGCCTTCACTGGTCAAGGACATGACCGCTGAGGACATCGCGCTGTTCGTTTCGCTGTATCAGAAGATACTTGCTGACAAGAAGGGCGTGAAGATACTGGTGCAGACATATTTCGGTGATGTGCGCGACTGCTATGATGAGCTTTGCGCTCTCCCGTTTGACGGTATCGGTCTGGACTTCAACGAGGGCAAGAAGAGCCTTGAACTGGTAAGCACAAAGGGTTTCCCGAAAGACAAAGTGCTTTTCGCAGGCGTTGTAAACGGCAAGAACATCTGGCGCAACAGCTACGAAAAGACCGTTAAGATCATTTCAGAGCTGAAAAAGAATGCAGATGACATCGTGCTGAACACCACCTGCTCGCTGCTGCATGTGCCCTGCACACTGGCTAACGAGAAGAAAATGCCCGCAGATGTCAAGAAGCATTTCGCATATGCAGAAGAAAAGCTGGGAGAGCTGGCTGAGCTGAAAGAGATACTCAGCGCGGAAAAGCCCGAAGAGACCGACGCTTACCGCCGCAGTGCAGAACTTCATGCTGAGGTCAGGAGCGGTGATGACCCCGCTGTAAGGGCGAAAGTTGCCGCGCTGACCGAGAAAGACTTCATAAGACTGCCCGCTTTTGCCGAGCGTGAGAAGATACAGAAAGAGCGCTTCAAACTGCCGCTCTTCCCTACCACCACCATCGGTTCTTTCCCGCAGACAGCAGATGTCAAGGCGGCAAGAAAGGCATTCCGCACAGGCGAACTGAATACTGAGGACTATGAAAAGTTCATCGAGAAGAAGATAGCCGACTGCGTGGCGCTTCAGGAAGAGATAGGTCTTGATGTGCCTGTACACGGCGAGTTTGAGAGAAACGACATGGTGGAATACTTCGGCGAATGCCTTGACGGATATATCTTCACCGAAAAGGCGTGGGTACAGTCCTACGGCACAAGATGTGTAAAGCCGCCTGTTATCTGGGGCGACATATCAAGGGCAAAGCCGATGACTGTAAGGTGGTCTAAATTTGCGCAGAGCCTTACCGACAAGCCCATGAAGGGCATGCTGACAGGTCCTGTCACCATACTCAACTGGTCGTTCCCCCGTGAGGATATAACGCTGAAAGAGAGCGCTTTCCAGATAGCACTGGCTATCCGCGAAGAGGTGCTTGACCTGGAAGCCAACGGCATCAGCATAATACAGGTGGACGAAGCCGCACTGCGCGAAAAGCTGCCGCTGCGCAAGTCTGACTGGCACGAGGATTACCTTGACTGGGCTATACCCGCATTCAGGTATGTACACAGCGGTGTTCGCCCCGAAACGCAGATACACACCCACATGTGTTACAGCGAGTTTGCCGATATAATCAAGGACATCGACAACATGGACGCTGATGTTATCACATTTGAGGCTTCCCGTTCGGACCTCACCATTCTCGATGTGCTGAAAGCCAACGATTTCCGCACTGAAGTAGGTCCGGGCGTGTACGATATACACTCGCCGAGAATACCCTCAAAAGACGAGATACGCACCGCCATCGACAAAATGGCAGAGCGCATAGACATAAACAAGCTGTGGGTAAATCCCGACTGCGGCTTAAAGACAAGAGGTGTGGAGGAGACTGTCCCCAGCCTGAAAAACCTTGTCAGCGCCGCCAAAGAAGCAAGAGAAGCCTATAAAGCCTGACACATAGCATACACGGGGCACTTCTGCCGACAACGGCGGAGGTGTCCTGCGCTTTGCAGAAAAAAAGCTCTCCGACCGATGAAACACGGTCAGAGAGCTTTGTGCTTATTTTTATGCGGTCATCACTTGATGCCGAGAACTATCTTCCGGATAGCAGATGCATCGTTTTTGTCGATGCCGTTTCCGTCAACATCGGCATTCAGCTTGCCCTGTTCGGTGATAGGATAGGTCTTAGAGTTTGCAAGGTACTGCATTACCAGCACTGCATCGGATATATCCACCTTGCCGTCGCAGTTCGCATCGCCTGCGAGTTTCTTGCCCTGAACGGGTGTGCTGCCGCCGTTTGTGTAGAGGTCAACGGGCAGTTCATCGAGAGTGATGCAGTAATCGCTCTGATAGATCTTTTTCAGCTCATCAAAGTCCTGATATGCTGCACCGAGGAATGCTGTGCCGCCGTCGTTTCCGCCGTCATACCAGGGGCAGAAGTACAGCCAGCCTGCGTCCTCGACCACCAGATTATCCAGTGCGGGAATGGTGTCGTTCTCAGCCATAGCGACCATCTTCCTGCCGTTTGTCAGCGCATACAGCGCATCGAACTTAGCGGGTATAGCCAGCAGGTTAGGACCGCTTGACTTGCCGTCACCTCTGTTGTACTCAACGTTATACTTATCGTATGCCACGATGTCTACATAATCATCGCCCGGATACCATGAAGCGGAATTGGTGTAGTCATAGCTGTTGAATTCCCATATAAGGTTGTGCAGACCGTACTCTTCGGTCAGTGCGGTGTAGAGCAGTTTCCATACCTGCTTGTATGTTTCAGCGCCTCTGTCGCCCCACCAGAACCATGCTGTGCCGTCAGAGTAGTTGCCCTCGTTGCCCTGTGCTTCGTGCAGAGGTCTCCAGATAACGGGCACGCCTGCGTCCTGAAGTCTTGTCAGCTGTGCGGCGAGGTCTTTTATCGCCAGCTGGAAGTAATCATACTCCTTAGTGCCTTTGACGACAACGTTCCTTGTATCGAAGTCCTTAGAACCTTCACCGCTCTGATAGTTCTTGTAGGTGCATTCTTTCCAGTCCAGCTTGTCGCCCAGTGTGTAGTTCGCGAAATCCTTGGGAATATTTATGTGCCACGATGCAGTGACGATGCCGCCGCGCTCGGTAGCCCACTCGATACAGCGCTCGGTAGTGCCGTCGTCCCAGCCGTACAGCGGGTTGTAGTTCATAAAGTCAACGCCCCTGATGGCGGGTACTTTGCCTGTCAGGTCTTTGAGATACTCGTTCTCCCACTCATAGTTGCCGCCGTGACCGCCGCCGTATATCTCCTGCTGACCTGCTATGATGTGACTGCCGTAAACACTCTTGAGATAAGCCATCAGCGACTTAGCTTCGGGAGTAGCATTCTTGTCGGTCAGCGTGCCGTCTGCCAGTGTATAGTCATGCTTTGGTGTAGCGGAAACAGTTACCTTATCTATTGCCATATAGCCGTATTCGCTTATGAACTCGATGGTGTTGACACCCTTGTTCAGACGGAAACTGCCAAAGCTGAAATCCATCCACTCTTCGGAATAAGGCATGTTCTTCATGCGCTTGATGCCGTTTACCATGACGGATTCCTGTCTGCCGTTCTTATCAAGGGTCTGTGCGCACCTTGCGGTGATGGTATACATGCCGTCCTCAGGTACTGTTACGGTGAAGGACGCGCCCTGTCCTGTAAGATAGAAAAAGCCCTGTCCCGAGCTGTTCTTCGGTGCAGGTCCGTAATTCTGTGTCCACAGCGATGCACCTTCCATGTCCTCGCCCTCAATAACATAAGGGAAAGTATCAGCTGTACCGTTATCAACAGCGCTGACAGGCATAGCTGCCGCATATGATGCAGCGGTGACTGCAAGTGCAGCAAATGCCGACATCACCCTTTTGAACTTGTTTTCCATAGTTTAATATCCTCCTACTTGTTTAAAATTTACCCTTACCCTGTGTTTAAAAAAGTATCAGAAATCTGCGATTTATAGCACATTTATAACCTGCATTTCATCAACAGCAGTGTTAACAAAAGCAGGATAATAAAATACAATAAAATTTCACAATATTTCTTTCTTTTTTTGTATTATACAACGAATCGCAAAATTTATCATTAAGTGCGCACGAATTATTATTAAATATTTTAAACATCAAATGTAAATTTTAAGTGAACGACATTCTGCTTTGCATTTTTACGCATGAAACGCTGTTATTTGATGCTGAATCCCAATTTGGATAACAAGCGTTCGTGACAAAAATATTATTTAATTTTCTTGATATTATCACATTGATGTGTAATAATTATACCCGCTGAAAGGTACTGAGAAAAATATACAGCCTTGCGGCACTGCCAAGCGCAGTAGTTTTTACATAAAGATTTTTTCCCTTTTGACTTTTGTGTTGTCAATATAGATTGGGATTCAGAGGTGCTATAATGCGAAGTAGTAAACTGATCACAAATTATAATGTGGACATTGAAAAAATTCTGAACGATTGGTTTTCTTCAAATACTGTTTCCGATGACGGTGTTTTTATAAAAAAGATCATTGAACCAAAACGGAAAATAATGATCTTTATTGCTGAAGATTATTATTTCAGAATAACCTCTACCCTTACTTTGACAGTAATTGTTGAACAAACTATCGATCAAATATTTGTTGAAGTTGTTTCAAGCGGTGGAAAAAGCGGACTTTTGGGTTATTCAACAAGCGGATCTGAAGACAGTGCAGTCAATCGCGTTGTAAAATTTTTAAAAGCGTATGGTTTTTCTGTGATAGATCCTGAAGGAACACTTTTGTAAAAAGGGAGAAGATTTTTTACATAAAGATTTTTTACATAAAGAAAGGAACGATGACAATGTTCAGCAAAAACGAGACTTTAAAGAGGATCTCAGTGTGTCTGGCGGCGGTGATGCTTGCGGTATCGGCGGCAGGCTGTTCGGCAGGCAGTGCTGATGATGCGGAAAAGACCGATAAAGAAGAAACTACCACCACAGCTGCGGCTTCTTCTGCCGATGAGGAAGAGAGCAAGACCGAAGGCGATGCATCTTCCGAAGAAGAGAAGGAAGATAAGAAAGACGAGGAAAAAGCTGACAGCAGTGAGGCGGCTGCGGTAACGGAAGCTCCGACTTTTGACGACCTTGATTCGATGATAGCCAGCATGGAGGCTGACATACCTCAGATAACCGCATTTTCGGGGATAGACCTCGGTTCTAAGCCCGAGCTTGTGACAGACTCTTCATCTGCGGCTGAACATTCTGCCGACCCTGCTGTTACCACCACCACTGCCGCAAAGCCCGAAGCTAATGCGCCTTCGACTGCTGAGCTTTCAAACTTACAGCAGTTCACCTTTGACGGCGTTAAGTACGACAACGCCTCATTTACGAGTGCAGGTGTCACCAAACCTAACGGCTGGGTGCAGAACAACACCAACGAAAAGCAGTACGAGAACAGCCTTTACCCCGAATGCTATATCCTTGAGGGCATGCATCAGGGTGCGACATTTATGATCTCCAAAAAGAACGGGCAGACATCTTTCCCGTCACTCCAGCTGTACAAGGGGCTGACATGGGGCGCGACTGTCGCTGATGTGAAAGCCGCTTACGGCGAGGCTGTAAAGGAAGGTAATTCAGAACAGTACGGCACTACCATGACCAACCTGTTCTACACTGATGCTGAGGGAAGCCTTATCATCTTCATGGTATCTGATGACTGGGGACTTTTCGGTATAAATTGTCAGGGCAAGTAAGAAGAACATAAAAAATTCCCTTTTTTCGGCACTTCTGCAACGGCAGAAGTGCCGTTTTGTTATGCTGACGGGCAGCGTGTATGCCAAAAACAATGTCGGGTACTGTATGTATGCCCGACATTGATTTTTCAGAAAAATTTTACTCACTCTCATGTTATAATTTAACAAAGTTGTTGCATTTTTTTTTGAAATGTGGTATAATATTACACAATACATTTGTTTGCGAAATCAATACGGAGGTGTTTTCATGCTATACAAAAACAGTGGTTTCCGTTCGCTGTACAGGCACTTTGCCGCTTTTATGCTGAATGACGTTCTGAGAGAGAAGATAGGCAGTTTTCCCAATGCGGAAAAAGCCAACTGTGTGCTGACATACGGCTATATCGACCACGAAAAAGGTCTGATGCTGGAGCTGATAGCCGCAGGCATCAAAGAACAGGCAGACTTTACTTTCTTCGGTACATATTACATGGGAAGGGTATTCGTACCTATCGGAGAGATCATCGAGGCTGAATATTTCCCGACTGAAAGCTCTGAGGAGGAGCTGAGGAAAAGTTATGCCGACAAACTGAATATACTTGAAATGTACAACGTTTCCGACGAGATAAGGGCTTCGCGCGATATGGAATTTCTTGACGGTTCAAGGCATGATGAATACCCCGATGATGTGGTGGTATACCTGAAAAAGCAGGGTGTTGAGACTGAGACTTGCTGGGTCAGGATAACAGGCATCGGCGACCGCTTTTTCATGGGCGAGCTTTTCAATGAGCCTGAGAGGGACTTCGGTTTTCACAGCGGCGACAGGATAGCGTTTATCGCTGAGGAGCAGGAGGACGGCGGTATAAGGCTCTCTGCCGACCTGACACCCGACCGCATACTGAAAACGGAAGAGCTTGCCGACGGAAAACTGCTGAAAGAGGCAGTGGCTGAATTCGGGAAGGCGCAGACAAAGGAAAATTTCATAGAAGTGCTTCAGCTGCTGAGGGACAGCCATGTGTGGGTGCCCTGCACTGCCGCTGTCAGCGAGAGTGATATGGCTGAGCTGGAAAAGGTCATGGAAGAAGCGGGCGACGTATCTGAGATGATAGGCAAGACTTTCAAGACCAAAGACGAAGTGCGCATGATACCCGAGATATTGCAGAACGGCGAGAATTACTTCTTCCCCGTATTTTCAAGCGCTGATGAGATGGGCGAGTTCGGTGAGCGTTTCTCAAAGCTGGAAAGGCACATACTGGAGGTCATACCAATGACGCTGAGGAACGAAAAGCCCATCGCAGGCATAGTGCTGAATGCTTTCAGCGAGCCTTTCGTGCTGGAAGCAAGGCTGTTCCCGATGGTGCAGAAAATGAGGTCAAGAATAGTCGATAAGGACTGACAGCATATGATATTATGACTATCCCTTTAGCACACCAACTAAAAATGCGGTGAACAAAAGGATAATTGAGCGCCATACGCCAAGAACCCTAAGTTCTGTATAGCCGCTGTT
>NZ_CACWPP010000121.1 GCF_902762735.1 uncultured Ruminococcus sp. | reverse complement strand
AATTTGGTTGTGTATTGTTCCCCCGCCGAAGGCGGGGGAACAATACGAAAGAACAGCCATTTTGTATCATCAGCAATACACATCAAAATTGGGAGAATTCTGTTTAGTACGGCGTGTCAGCGTGATGCCACATTATTTTTCACCGAACTTTTCTCAGGCAGCAGCTGAACTGCAAGCACCGCCGCAAACACCAGTCCGCACCCGCACAATTCCCTGTACGAGAGGGCTTCATGCAGTATGACCCAGCCTGCCAGTGCCGCAAAGACCGACTCCAGACTCATCAGCATTGTCGCTGCCGCGGGTTCGGTGCGGCGCTGACCGAGTATCTGCAAAGTGTACGCCACCCCGCAGGACATCACGCCCGCATACACGATAGTGAAACGCGCAGAATAGATCTCCGATAAAACAGGCGTTTCAAAAAAGAACATGCACACAGTCATCAGCGCACCTGCTGTAAAAAACTGTATGCACGACATCAGCACGCCGTTGACTCCCCTTGCGTTGAAACTGTCAATGACCATGATGTGGACCGCAAAGAAAGCCGCCCCCGCAAGCACAAGCAGATCGCCCTTTGATACGGTAAAGTCCGATCTGATACACAGCAGATAAAAACCTGCCACCGCCGCCGCCGCGCACAGCCAGATCAGCAGACGTGGACATTTCCCCAGGAAAAGTCCTATTATCGGTACAATTATGATATAAAGCGCAGTCACAAAGCCCGCCTTGCCCGCAGTGGTGTATACTATGCCCAACTGCTGAAAAGAACTCGCGGCAAACAGCACCGTCCCGCAGACGATCCCGCCGATAACGGTAGTTTTTATGGGCGCTTTCAGTGACTGCTCGTCCTTCTCCAAGCGAGAAAAAAGCGCAGTTACAGGGATAAGCACCAGCCCGCCCAACAATGTGCGCATGGCATTATAGGTAAACGGACCGACGTGATCCATACCCTCACTTTGCGCCACAAAAGCCGTCCCCCAGATAAGTGCAGTCAGAAACAGCATCAAGCCGCCTTTCAGGTCTTTCAAATTGATCTCTCCATCATTTCGTATCTTATTATATTATATACTTTATTCATTCGCAAATCAAGCAGATATAATAAACGTTTTTCACAAAATATCTGTACAAGAACACATATCAGTAACAAAGTATGATGCCCCCACACCAAAGGCACGGGGGCACAGCAAGCGTTTTATAATATTAATGTATAAGATCTTGTATCGTTTGCTGTCATGCACTATTTATCCAGAAGCCCCGACGCTTCCTGCAAAAGCGAAATGATCTCCAGGTGCTGGGGACAGACACCCTCGCACTGTCCGCACTGTATGCAGTCACCCGCCTTGCCCGCGCCGTTGGTCACATTTCCATAGAAATTCTTTGCCTGCCAGTCATCAGGGTAAAGGCGAAGGGTGTTGACACAGCGGAAAACATCGGGTATCTTTATGCCCATCGGACAGCCATCGACACAGTAGCGGCAGGAGGTACAGCCTATCAGCGGAGTGTCAAGTATAGTATCGCGCACTTCTGTGACAAGCGCCTGCTCATCTGCTGAAAGAGGCTCAAAATTGCCGAAAGTGCGCAGATTGTCAGCCATCTGTTCTTCGGTGGACATGCCTGAGAGAATGGTCATCACGCCGTCAAGGCTGGCCACAAACCTCAGTGCCCATGAAGCCGCAGAAGCCTCGGGTCTGACAGCCTTGAACTTAGCCTCTATCTCAGGTTTGAGCTGTGCCAGCGTGCCGCCCTTTACAGGTTCCATCACAATTATCGGGATCTTTCTTTCGTGTAAAATATCGTACAGCCTCCCCGACTGCACCACAGGGTTCTCCCAGTCAAGATAATTCAGCTGTATCTGAACAAACTCCACCTCAGGGTGAGCGTCAAGCACCTTTTCCAGAAGCTCAGGCGTGCCGTGAAAAGAAAAACCGAAATGGCGTATCCTGCCTTCTTCCTTCTTTTTTATGCCCCAATTGAAGCAGTCGAGCCGCTCATAAGTCTCATAATTATTTCCGTCCTCCAGCGAATGAAGCAGGTAATAATCGAAATGATCCACGCCCGCACGTTCGCACTGCTCCTCAAATATCCTTTCTCTGTCCTCAAGCGAATGCATGCTCCACGCAGGCAGTTTTGTCGCAAGGTAAAAGCTCTCACGGGGATAGCGCTCAACTATACACTTTTTAGCCGCCACTTCGGACTTTCCGCCGTGATAAACGTAAGCTGTATCAAAATAATTCAAGCCCGCTTTCATATAATTATCGACCATATCGCACACGCGGTCAAGATCGACCTCATCGTTTTTCTGCGGCAGACGCATCAGCCCGAAACCAAGTTTAGGCATTTTATCCATTTCAATATTCATTATTTTCTGACCTCCCTCAGGTGATTTTTATACATTGTATCATATTTTTTGTTATTTGTACAGCACCATTTGTATACTATTTCTTACAAATGCTATCATATACTCCCGTTCTTGAGCTGTATCGCCGATGACACAGAACATCTTCCAAAAACAGCATCAAAGCAGAAGTGTACACAAAAACGCCCTCCAATAATTGTGCAGATCTATCCTCTGCAAACAAAATCTCTTGCGATCTGCGCCAGTTCTCCTGCGCGAACGGGATCATGAGACAGATACGTGACCATCATGTCATTTTCGGGGCAGACCACGCACCGCTGTCCCCACTTGCCGCTGATGTCGAAAGTCCTGTCACTCACCCAAAAGAACCAGCCGTAGCCTTCACCGTCATGTGAGGATGCATGGCGGGAAACAGCGGCTTCCGCAAGATCACGGCGTATAAGCTGAGCACCCGAAAATTCGCCCTTTTGCAGAAAAAGCTGACCCAGCCGCGCAAGCTGTCCCACCGTCAGCTCCATGCCTGTCGCGCCGTAAAAATGACCTTCGGGCGATGTCTGAAATACAGGTCTGCCCCAGCCCAGCGGTTCAAAAAGGCGAGGTGCAAGCCAGTCCGCCAGCGGCTGACCGACTGCATTTTCGCAGGCGGCGCTGACAAGATACGCGGGTATGTTCGAGTATCTGAATGTTCTGTCAGAGTAGTCAACGGGCAGATTGAAAATGCTGTAAAGCCAGTCATTTTCAGTGCCGTTCGGTGCTTGTTCAACAGCATTCTGCGGGCGGAACGGGTAAGGTGCGGCGCACATCGTCATGCAGTCGGCAAAAGAAAGGCGCTTGAAACCCGCAGGGATCACAGACAGATATTTGCTGTCCATATAATCGTACAACTTATCTTTAACGGACAGCCTGCCTTCGCCCGCCGCCATAAGCACTGCCGCCGCTGTCACAGACTTCACGGCAGAGTATATCGGGTGCGGCAGATCACCGTCAAAGCTCATTTTCAGCACTATTTCGCCGCCGTGAAAGACCTCAGCGCCATACAGACTAATACCCGCCTCAGCGACACGCCCGAAAAAATCCTGATACATAGAAACTCCCCTTTTCAAAATAATATGGTTAACGAAAAAAATGTCCCAATTTGGAGACCAATACAAAAACATCTATTCGGCAATATGACTATCCCTTTAGCACACCAACTAAAAATGCAGTGAACAAAAGGATAATTGAGCACCACACGCCAAGAACCCTAAGTCCTGTATAGCCGCTGTTTTTGTGGTGTGTCAGCGGGATAACCACATTCGGCAATATCAGCAAACACAAAAACTGTAAGTTAAAAATTTCACATATACTGCTCGTATCCTGTGAGCGGGATATGTATGAAATTTCATCTCGTCTGCTATAATGCACTGCCTGATTTTAACACTTTTGCGCATGAAAGCCAAGCATAACAGCGAAAAATGCGAAGATATTACATTGACAGCAGGCTGTTTTAATGCTATAATATTGCCATACTTTTCTTTTCGGAGGTATCTTTATGAACAGTGATAATGTGAAGAATTTACCGCTTCTGCGGGATATTGATAAAAATATGAAAGTCCCGCCGATGGGCTGGAACAGCTGGGACTGCTGGGGTGCGGCGGTCAATGAAGCGACTGTACGTGCCAACGCCGAATTCATATCAAAAAATCTGAAACAGTTCGGCTGGGAATATGTGGTCGTTGACATACAGTGGTCTGAGCCGAATGCAAAAAATCACGAGTACAACCCTTTTACCGAGCTTTGTATGGACGAGTATTCTCGCCTTATCCCCGATACAGGGCGTTTTCCGTCATCGGCTGACGGGAAAGGCTTTGCGCCGCTGGCTGAATATGTCCACTCTTTAGGACTCAAATTCGGCATACACATCATGCGCGGCATACCGAGACAGGCAGTTCACCGCAGCACAGCCATTCTCGGCACTGACAGGACTGCACGCGACATAGCAAAGACTGCAAGCATCTGTTCATGGAACACCGACATGTATGGTGTCGATCCTTCAAAAGACGGCGCAAAAGCCTATTATGACAGCATTTTCGCGCTGTATGCAGACTGGGGAGTTGACTTTATCAAGTGCGATGACATCTGCCGCGAACTGCCGCATGAGGAGACTGAACTTATCATGCTGAGCGATAGCCTGCACAGCTGTCCCCGTGACATGGTGCTTAGCCTTTCCCCCGGACCTGCACTGCTCGACAAAGCTGAACTTTACAAGCAGACCGCCGATATGTGGCGCATCACCGACGATTTCTGGGACAACTGGCAGTCGCTCTACAACATGTTCGAGAGGTGCGAGAAGTGGTGTGTACACACAGGCGCAGGGCATTACCCCGATGCTGATATGCTCCCCGTAGGCGCTATCTTACAGGATTACAGCGCTGATAACCGCACTAAATTCACTGAGACGGAACAGATGACCATGATGACCCTGTGGAGCATTTTCCGCTCGCCCCTTATGATAGGCGGCGATCTGTCAAAGTGCGATGACTTCACCCTGAAACTGCTTACCAACGAGGGCATCATCGGCATGAACAAGCTGTCACGCCACGCACATATGGTATGGCGGCGCGAAGTTGACGGCACTGAGATGATACTGTGGACAGCTGTATGTGCAAACGGCGGACAGTACGCCGCGATATTCAATGCGGGCGAAAAAGCATGCAGCATAGCCGTTCCGCTGACAGATCTGGAGATATACCGCCCGTCTGTCACCACAGAACTTTGGTCAGGCAAAATTACGGAACATGCGGATGCGCTTGTAACAAGCCTTGCACCTCACAGTGCCGCCGCTTTCCTGATACGCTGATAGGTGGAGGGCGCTATGATATACACTGTAACTTTCAATCCCGCCATCGACTATGTCGTTCACCCCGCATCGCTGACTTTGGGCGAAGTCAATCGCTCGTCGGCTGAGGAGATATATTTCGGCGGAAAAGGCATAAACGTGTCTGCTGTGCTGAAAGAGCTGGGCTTTCAGTCGAAAGCACTGGGATTTACCGCAGGTTTCACGGGAGATGCGATCGAAAAAGGCGTGGCTGAAATGGGCATCAACGCCGATTTCGTCCGCCTGAAAACAGGCATTTCCCGTATAAATGTCAAGATAAACTCCGCTGAAGAGACCGAGATAAACTGTCAGGGTCCCGACATTGACAGCGATGCGCTGGACGCGCTTTTCGCAAAACTGGATAAGATCGGCGCGGGCGACCTGCTGGTGCTGGCAGGCAGTATACCAAAAAGCCTTCCCGCTGATATTTATGAGCGCATTTTAGCACAGCTTTCAGGGCGCGGCGCAAGATATGCGGTAGACGCGACAGGCGAACTGCTGTTGAATGTGCTGAAATATGAGCCTTTTCTCGTTAAACCCAACAACTTTGAACTTGGTGAGCTTTTCGGCGTTAAGCTGAACAGTCTGGCAGATATTGAGAAATATGCCCGCAAACTGCATGAAATGGGTGCAAAGAACGTGCTTGTCTCAATGGCGGGCGACGGCGCACTGCTGGTGGACGAGTACGGCAGGACACACAGCTGCGGTGTCTGCAAGGGCAAAGTGATAAATTCCGTCGGCGCGGGCGACTCGATGGTGGCAGGATTTATCGCAGGCGTGCTTTCACAGGCTGAATGCGGTGATACGCAGACTATCGACTACGCACATGCATTGAAACTCGGCACAGCGGCAGGCGGCGCAACGGCTTTCTCAGAGGGTCTGGCTAAGAGAAATACGATAGACGAGCTTTTTGAAACGTTGTGATAACGCCGATTTTCACGTATCTTTTCCCGTGTATAACACTATAACAGAGGTGAGACACAATGAAGAACTGGCTGACTGCCGCAAACAAGTCGTTCATCGCTTCTGCGGTGCATGGCAGGGATCATCAGACAATGCTGAATATGGAGCATAACAGCAAACTGTTTTCAGGGCAAATCAACGGACTGCTGAATGGTCAGCGCACCGAACCGCTCTGTAACATGCGCTACGGCACTTACCCCCTCAGCTGGAACGGCTGTGAACTGATCGCCTGCTATAACTGCGCAAAAATGCTGGGCAAAGAGGTCACTTTCCCGCAGGTGGTATTCGAGTTTGAGCTGAATAAGATGCACTACCTCTTTCAAAACGGTTATTGGGGGACTGCACCGAAAAAGCTGTGGTATTTCTTCAAAAAGCACGATATGCCATACCGCTCATGCCGTAACGGGGAGGAGTTCGCAAAAATGGCAAAAACAGCCTGTGCTAGCTGCGGCATCATATCTTTCTGGAACAACAAGCGCTCCACCGCAAAACTGCACGGGCTTGACTTTTTCAGCGGGGGGCTTCATACAGTCGCCTACCGCTGGCGTGCAGGCAGATTTTACCTCTACAACCTTTACGGAAATGACACAGCGCCCCGCACCATGTCCGACATCGCTGAGGCTTACAGTGAAAAACGCTTTATCATCGGCTATATTTTTGATGGTGAGCTTAAAGCGTGATGCGGCTGTACCGACGTGCTGAAATAATTGGCGTTCACTCTACCGCACCTGCACCGCGAAAATGTATTACTCCCGTTATATCGGCATCTCGGACGGTGCAAGCGGTATGACTGTCGAGTTGGATTTATATTGCCTGTTACGCAAAATCAGTGTTATCGTATTGCTCTGACCGCCTTCTCAGCGGGAAGCAATACACTTTCAAACCGGGAGTTGTGCGATAAAGGCATGACCATAAAAGCAAAAATCGGGTGACGCTTTCCGCGCCGCCCGATAATGTATGTCAGTTTATTTTGCTGATACGCTTTTTGATGTACTCTGCCACATTTTCACGAGGTATGCCAAGCGCCACCGAAAACTCACTGTTGACCAGGTTTTCTGCCTGCTCCATGTACTGCTGTTCGATGCGGCTGAGCTTCTTATGCTCACGCTTTTCCCATATCTGCTTTATCATGCCTATAAGCTCGTTGGTGTCATGGGTCTTTATCGAGGCACTGTAATGCTCCTTCACCGCGCGGGGACTGCTTCCGCTGAACTCAGAACAGCTGATCTGCGGTATACGGTCTATCAGGGCGTTCACTTCGTCAGCCGTCATCACTCTGCGCATGAAAACGCTTGTGTCAACAGGCACATAGCTTGTTCCACTGCCGAAAACAGGCTCAAGGGTGTAATAGTCCTTCCCTTCACAGCCTTTAATTGTGATGCTGCCTATCTCAGCTACACGGTAGACTCCGCTGCTGCCGTAAACAATGATCTCCCCTGTGTTAAACATTTCTATCACCTTCCTGATATTTAGGGAATTTGGTTATCCCGCTGACACACCACAAAAACAGCGGCTATACAGAACTTAAGGTTCTTGGCGTGTGGCGCTCAATTATCCTTTTGTTTACCGCATTTTTAG
>NZ_CACWPP010000120.1 GCF_902762735.1 uncultured Ruminococcus sp. | reverse complement strand
TCCCTTTAGCACACCAACTAAAAATGCGGTGAACAAAAGGATAATTGAGCGCCATACGCCAAGAACCCTAAGTTCTGTATAGCCGCTGTTTTTGTGGTGCGTCAGCGGGATAACCACATATGATATTTCACATAGAGGGATATGTATAAGAGCATATGTCGTTTGATATGATGCGGGCGAATACGGTGTATCGCCCGCATTTTTTCTGCGTGAGGTCACAGCGGTGCAGGAGGGCTACATTTTCAGCCGAAAATGTAGCTTTGGCTACATGCGCGGGTGATATTGGATATTGTGTTTTCAAGGCGGATATGTTATTATAATATCACAGCAAGGGGAACACCCGAAAAGATATGATGGAGGAAATCACAATGAAAAACAGCACTTTTGATAAGGAACTTGACCTGAACGACCTTGAAACAGTAAACGGCGGCTATATCACCGACAAGAGACATTTCCGCATATCCGATCTGACATATCACCCAAACGGCAGAAAGCCTTCTGCGATAACACTGCCATATCACGGCGGCGCAAGGATAATGCCCATCTGCCACAAAGTACAGAGCATATGACAGCAGATATATTCTTATATATGACTATCCCTTTAGCACACCAACTAAAAATGCGCCAAGAAAGCCGCTGTTTTTGTGGTGTGTCAGCGGGATAATCACATATTCTTATATTCAAAAACGAACACCCGCCTTTTCAGGTGAGTGTTCGCTTTTTTATCGCTGTTTTGATATGTACTGCTCCCCCTTACGAAAGCATCGGGAAGATCAATATGCGCATGTTATTTTTCACCCGCCGCTGATGACCCGGCATTTGCATCATGCGGGATATTTCAGCGCCGCTTCCGAATACATCACAACGCCGTCAGAAGCATTGGGATGGATATGGTCAAGAAGATACGTCCTGTCGGGGGTGACTGCCAGCTTTTCACGTATATGGGCATTCGCGTTTATATAGCCGCAGGAATTCTCACTGCACCACTTTTCAAGCGCGGCAGAATACTCATCGTTCAAAGCTGTTTTCTGCGCATATTTCAGCTTGCAGTACGGGTCGCCGTCAGTGGAATACCAGGGAGCTATGAATATGAATTCGGCATCGGGGGACTTCGCTTTCAGCTTATCTCTGAGTGTTCCCATATTTGCGGTATAGCTTTCGGCAGTCATCGCACACACCGTTTCGTCGCGGTATCTCACATCATTCGTGCCGAGAGCGATGACATACAGCCCTGCTTTCGGTATGTCGTCAGCATGATCTGTCATATAAGAAACGGTACAGCCGCCCTTTGAATAATTCCCGATCTGCTTATCCCCGAAATATGCCTCTATCGGCTCATACCACGGACAGCCGCCGTTTTTCGTGCCTTCTGTCACGCTGTCACCGACAAAGCATATGGTATCGGCTTTTTCCATCGCGCGATAAAGCAAGCCTGCTCTCAGATCGTCGGTAATATCAAGCCCTGATGCTTTTGTGCGGATAAATCCTTTCTCATCGAAATATAAGCGCTCTGTAAGAGAAGTTATATCCATTTTACTGCCGAACACCACTTCTGTGATTATCGCATTGGCATCAGCCGCTTTTTCAATATCATCGGTGGTCAGCTGTGCCCTTAGTTCTTTGCTGTGCATTATCTCATATACGGGGACGGCACGGTAATTGCCGTCAGCCCTTGCGTGAGTATACAGCGGCACTACACTGCCGCCGATGACTTCTTTTGTATCACGGTCGATATAAACATCGGTGAGCATGCTTGTGTCTCCCTGATCTTCGCGGTATATATTGGCAAAGTTTCCGGGACAGTACCCCACGAACACTTTCCTGCCGTCATATTCCTCCACACGGGCAGGTTCTGCCACATGGGGTGGTCGCCCAATATAATATCAGCACCGTTCTGCTTGAATATCTCAAACCACGTTTCCTGCTCTTTATCGGGCGTATTTGAAAACTGTGTGCCGATATGCGGCAGAACAACTATCAGGTCGGGCGACATTTCTTTTGCCGCCCTCATATCCTCTTCCACCGACTTTTTCATTTTCTCGAACTCTTCGCCCTCAGTGCCGTATATCACCGAAGTGAGATACGAGAACCTGCCTTCGGTAAGCAGTTCATTGGAGATATAGTTACAGCCGTAGGTATATGAAAGCACCGCTATCCTGATGCCCTGACATTCAACGAGTTTTATGCGCTCTCTGCGCTTGTCCTCTTCGGAAGTGTATGAACCCGTATGGTCAAGACCTGTCCTGTCCAGCACCTCGATGGTCCTCAGCGCACCTGCTTCGCCCTTGTCAAGCAGATGATTGTTGGCTGTTGTCACAAGGTCAAACCCTGCTTCCCTGACAGCTTCTGCAAATGTATCGGGGAAATTCAGCCGCAATTCCTTGCCGTCATCAAAATTGCTTGTGGTATAGCCTGCCTCTTCGCCTGCCATAGGACCTTCAAACACGCCTATGGCGTAATCGGCGGAGGATATATACGGGCTTGCATATTCAAAGACCTCCGTAAAATCATACCCGCTGCCGTTATACGCCCTTTTTACCTGATCCTCCAGCAGTATCAGGTCGCCCGCAAAAGTTATGCGGAACGCACTTTCAAACTTTTCAGCCTGCGCATCTGACATGACGGGATAAATGATGTCCTCATCGTCATTTTCGTCCTGCTCGTCATCGGTATACTCACCGTTTATCATCTTTTTAATATCGTCTTTACCAAAGCCCGAATATGACTGCACCACCACCGATACCACAAAGCCCAGCGCCGCCGCCAGTGCGGCTATGGCTGAGAAATTCAGCTTTTTGCCTTCTTTTGGGCTGAATATCTCCGTGCCGCCGTCTGCAAAGCGGTCAAGGTACTTTTTCACGAAGTCACTGCCGCACACAAGGCATATCAGGAGAGTCACCGCCGCTGCGGCAAGCATTATCTTTACAGTCCCCATGCCCTTCATGTATTTGCTGACAAGCAGTGTGACGGGGCGGTGCAGGATAAATATCCACAGGGAATTTCTGCCGAACTTTGTCAGCAGAGGTATGCTCTTCTGCGGGGCAAGGCATCTCAGCGCATATATGGCAAGGAATGCCGCCGCATACAGGCATATCCTGCCGAATGCGTCCTGCGGTGCGTCATACGCCGCCATCTGGAGCGCATCATCGGTATACTGAAAATATCTGTATGCCCCGTACATCACCGCCGCCGCACCTGTCAGGCACAGTACGCCGACAGGCAGTCTTTTTGACCTGTTTTTACTGCACAGCTCAGCGCTCTTTTCAGCTGTCAGCATATATCCGCACATATAGTACGGGTAAAAACCGATGATCCTTGCCGCGCAGAAAGTATTGTCTATCGACGGATAGAACCCTGCAAACAGTGCGGTGACGAAGAGTATCAGGTTTATCTCTTTTATTTTTGCGATATGGTGCGCCGTCAGCCGCCACACTGCCAGCGCGATAAGATACCAGTAGGAATACATCGGTATCAGCAGTGATCTGAAACCGTACATAAAGCCCATCGCACTGTTGAAGATAAAGTACAAAAACAGCAGCCTTATTATGCCCTCAGCACTGCGCGACCTCTCACTTTTCCCGAAAAAGCCTGATATAAAAACAAACGCGGGCATATGGAACATATATATAATATCAACAGTACCGTTTATAATATCCGAAGATGTCTGGAGCTGAAACAATATATGGGCGAACACCACCAATATGATAAGCACGCCTTTTATATTGTCCCAGCAGGCACTGCGTTTTTGTTTTACAGCATCAGTCATTTTTACAGCCCCCTTATACAGCCGATGAACTCTCTGATAACTTCATATCAGAGAGTTCCTGAAACGTTACACATACCGCAAGCATCATTGGCAAGCGTCTTTGAGTTCATTATAACATCAACCGCGATGCTTGTCAACCGTTATACATATGCGGCAGACAAAAAGAATATGACTATCCCTTTAGCACACCACTGCAAAACACCTTTAGCAATGAGGAAAAACTGAGTTGATGTTATCTTTCCACCGCCTGCGGCGGGGGAAAGATAACCGCCAACTGTATTTGGTTCCCGATATAACATCGTTTATTTTGGTGTATCAGCGGGATAACCACAAAAAAGAATGCTGGCATTTTTATTGACGGCAGGGCGTATTTGTGGTATAATTCCAATGAAAAGACTGAAAGGAGCTTTCTTATGATACTGTATTACTCAGCTTCGGGCAACACCGAACACATCGCCCGCATACTTGCAAAAAAACTTGATGATGAATGCCTGGATCTGCGTGAGCGCATCCGTTCGCATGACTATACAGAAGTCTGTTCGCAGAAGCCTTTTGTTATCTGTGCGCCCGTTTATGTCAGTGAGATGCCGCGTTTTCTGCGCGACTACATAAAGCGCCTGCCTTTCAGGGGCAGCAGAGAAGTCTACTACGTTTTCACCTGCGGCGTAAAAGAGGGAATCGCGGGGGCGCTGGCAGAGACTATCACGGTCAGGAAAGACATGGTATACATGGGGCATACAGGTATAGCTATGCCGTCAAACTACATCGTCAGCAACATGTTTCCCGCGCCGACGCATGACAAGTGCGTACAGCTGATAAGAGATGCGGAAAAAAAGGCAGAAGAAACTGCCGAGATCATAAAGAACGGCGGCAGGCTGGTCTCATATAAAGTAGATCCCATCAGCAAAGCGCTGACTATACCGCTAAATGCGTTCTGGTCGAAGTTCATGCAGCCGACAAAGAAATTTTTCACCACCGATAAATGCGTGGGCTGCGGCAAGTGCAGCAAGGTATGTCCCCTCAACAACATACACATGGAAAACAAGCGCCCCGTCTGGGAAGCACCCTGCGCCCACTGCATGGCATGCATCTCGAACTGCCCAACAGAAGCGATAGAATATTCGGACATAACGCAGAAGAAAGAAAAGTACCATATCAGCAAATATCTTGACAAGACAGGCGGCTGATAACAGCGGCAGTCATTTACTGTAATACAGCACAAAACACCCCCGACAGAATGTGACTGTCGGGGGTATTTGCAGTTTTACGATCTATCCTGCCGTTTGTTATCCTGTCATCTTACGGTAACGGTAACAGCATGCTTGATAGCACTGTCAGTATACCACACGCCGTTTACCTTTGCGGCAATAGCTACCTTGTAGGACTTGCCGGGAACAAGACCCCTGGGAGTTGTGTAGGAGTTGCTTGTGAGACTGCCTTCCTGTATTCTCCATCTGCCTGCCACGTATACTGCGATACCGTACTTATCAGCGCCGCTTACCTTATCCCATGTAAATTTCAGCTGATGATCCCTTGAATTGTTCTCTGCCTTGATATTCTTGGGATATATGTCAGTATTAGGATTTGGGTTAGGGTTCGGGTTTGAAGAATAAACAGTGCCGCCGCCTGTTCTTACAGATGAAGCCTTGCCCGATTTTGAGCCTGCCGCGTTGTCGATGTAGAAATCAGTGAGGCTGTCGGGAGCTTCAACATAAAGTACCAGGTCGCTTGCGCCGCTGGGGATAGTGTATTCAGTGTTCTCCAGCTTTGTCCATACGCCGCTGGCAGCTGTTGCGGAAGCTACCTGAGCATACTTGGTAGTGCCTGAAGAATCCTTATACTGCATGGTGAGCTTCATTTCGGTGGAAGCACCGCTGTTCTGGAGAACGCCTGTGCTGAAGCTGTAAGTTTTGCCCGGAACGAATGTGGAAGTGCTGAGCGGGATAGAAGCACCGTTCCACTCGCTTGTTCTGCCGCTTACGAACAGTGACTGACTGCCGCCGTAGTAGTTTTTGTTATCAAGCGCTACCGAAGCATTGCCTCTGCCTTCCCAATTGTCATAGCCCGACTCGAATGTGCCTGTGAAGAAATCGCCGTTTGCATCAGGCTGGGGATCGGGGATAGGTGTAGGAGTGGTCTTGCCTTCCTTGATGGTGCATTTAACATCTGCCTGACCATCGCTCTCCCAGCCTTCAACGTTGAATGCCACTTCGTAGAAGTTGCCCATCTTCATGCCCATAGACTCCCAAGCCTTGAAATGCTCGGAAATGCTGATAGTGCCCGAAGTTCTGGTATTCTGACGAACGCTGATATACTGTGTGAAGTTCTTGTTGCCCTCGATGGTGTAGGAATATCTGTCACTGGTGTATACCTTGTATACACTGCCGTCGATAGTTACAGAGCCTTTATAGTTTGCAGACGGATCCATGCCCGGATTCCAGTTCTTCCAGTCCTCTATGATATAGTACTCTACCAGAGGGTTCTGCGACCAGCCGTAGATGCAGATACGGGAGTTGCCCGAATCGCCTGCTGACCAGCTGCAATCGAAATCGCAGGTGAAGCCCTCATAATCCTTCCATGTCTTGGGGTTGTTGAGGTCATAGAACAGACCGCGTCTTGCGAGGAAGTTGCCCTTTGAGTTGTTAGGTCCGCACTTCCATGTTGTGCTGAAGCCGCCGTCATTATCATGCAGGGTCATTGACGAAGAGTTGGGAGTATCTGCCTGCCAGATCTCGTGGTGGTAATTGTTGTACCAGCCCACATCTCTTGTGTTCTGCGGTGATGTGTAGAGCATTTTTTCAGCAGAAACGGTCATGCAGGTGTTTACAAACGGTGTTACTGTTGCGGGCGCTGTCATCATCATGCCTACGATCGCTGCGCTTACAACTCTCTTGATTGCGATGTTCTTCATAGCGTGATTCCTCTCTCTCAATAATTTCCGTAACGAATGTCCAATACGAAAAACAGTATCACGGTACTGCTGTCCCGAAGCCCGTTTACTATTCTTCCATTTGTTAATATTTTATACTTTTTGTTCGCATTTTTCTAATCATTTTTTGCTGATTATACAACAGCCGCTATCAAAAATTGCTATATTGCAGACTTGCGCTCCCAAAATTCGGGGCTGTCGGGAGAATGCATGAACTGCGGCATAGACAGATACAGCATTTTGCACAGCAAAAGCGCTTCCGAACAGTGCAAAACAGCAGGCGCTTGAACATCGGGGAGATCTATGCTATAATATATACGAAAACGTCATTTTTCGGACAAAACGGAGGTACAGCACCATGAAGGATAAGATCATTTACATTCACGGCAAAAACGGCAGTGCCGATGAAGCCGATATATACAAGCCCCTGTTCAGCAGATACGAAGTCACGGGGCTTGATTACCGCGCCGAAACGCCCCGACAGGCTGCGGAGGAATTCCCTGCGCTTTTTGACACCGCCTGCGCCGACAGCGGGAAAGTCCTGCTCATCGCGAACAGCATAGGCGCGTATCTTGCCATGCACGCGCTGGCAGACAGGTGCATAGCGAAGGCATTTTTCATATCTCCCATTGTTGATATGGAGCGGCTGATACTTGACATGATGGCGCAGTCGGGTGTCAGCGAAAATGAGCTTAGTCAGCGCGGGGAGATGACCACAATTTTTGGTGAGTCACTTTCGTGGGACTATCTGTGTTATGTCAGGGAACACCCTGTTGACTGGCATATCCCCACCGAGATCATCTGCGGGGAGAATGATATGCTCACCTCAATAGATACCATGACCGCTTTTGCCGAAAAGATCGGCGCGGGGCTGACGGTGATGTCTGGCGGCGAGCATTGGTTCCATACCGATGAGCAGATGAAGTTCCTGCGCGGGTGGCTGAAAAAGTTTTCCGCCGAATGAACTTACATATATCTCCCGATTTTGATGTGTATTGCTGATGATACAAATTGGCTGTTCTTTCGTATTTTTCCCCCGCCTTCGGCGGGGGGAACAATACACAACCAAATTGGGATACATATATAAAAAGGGGTGCTGATGTACAGCACCCCTCAGTCTGTCTCAAAACCCCATATCCTCCTCGGATATGGGGTTAAATCATGCTGTGAACAGCCAATATCTGTCAAAAACAGCAAAAAAACAAGTAA
>NZ_CACWPP010000119.1 GCF_902762735.1 uncultured Ruminococcus sp. | reverse complement strand
AATTTTGTCAACTTTTATGTTTTGACCCCTGAAAGCCCTATTTTTCGGGGTTTATATAGTTGACATTTTCGTGTCAGCTTTTGTCAATTTTGTCAATTTTTATGTTCGGGTTGACTTGTATTCTCGTTTTTGTGGTACGATCCTTTCGTTGGTTTAATGGTTTTTGCAATTATATTATACCACAAAAAGAAGAGCTTGGCACTGCCTTTCAGGTCTGTGCCAGGCTCTTTTTCTTTGTTGGGGCTGCAACAGCCCCTTTTTTTGTGCGAAAGTGAAAATATGATGAAACTTTTACACAGCTATTGACATTTTCACGCAAAAGGTGTAAAATTACACCAAAGAAGAGAGAGTACACTTTTGGAGAAGAATGCACTCTTTTCGTGCCGCTAAGGGTATCGGGACGGGCGCATGGGATAACGGAAATTGTGAGGGATAAAATGAAGCGCGATGAATTCATAGCCATGATGAGCAGGAGCGTCAAACTGGTGCGGGCTGAGTACGGTCTTAATCAGGACAAGATGGCGCACTGTCTGGGCATATCGAAGAAAACACTGGTGGAGATAGAGAAGGAGCGCACGCTCATCGGCTGGACGGGCGCGGCGGCGCTGGCGGTGATATTTTCTGACAGCACCGTTTTGCAGAATTCTTTCGGCGGCGAGATGAGCGACCTTGTAAAGGCGCTGGCTTTCGATGAGACCAGCATCAACTTTCGTCAGACTCACGGCGGGAAAGTATGGTGGCGGCAGATAGAATCCACCGAATTATGGAAAATACAGCAGAACTATATCTCACAGCACTACCGTCTGCTGACTGCTGGCGACCGCTGTGTGTATTCATCATTCAGCCTTGAAAAGGTGAGAAAAGCGGCGGCGGAATATTCGGCGCTGATACAGAACTGATGGTGCGCGATGCCGCGATAAGGCTTGTGTCAAATGCAGTGATGTTTTACATCACGCTGTACCTGTTCACGAAAACCATCAGCAAGGCAGCAAGCGGCGGCATACCGTTTTTAAGGTCGGGGGCTGACTACGTCTTAACAGCGGCGATATTGCCTGCGGCGTTCATTTTTGCCTGCCGCGCCTTATCAAAAAAACTGCCTGTACGCAATAAATATGCAGATGCGGCGCTATGCGCTGATAACGTATCTGCTGACCGTATAACAGGGAGATGATACTATGAAGAATTTATCAGCGTTTTTTACCACAGCCTTACGAATACTCTACACGCTGATGGTGGCGATGGCGGCGGTGTTCGGTGAATATGTGCTTATCAAGGGACTGCGAAATGACATCATATTCGTTTTCGGGTCGAAAGTACTGCAAGCTGCGGCTTGCGTGCTGATAGTTCCCATATACCTGCTGGCGTGCTGTGCTTTGACGAAAAAATACCCGATAAAAAGCACTCTGCCGAATATACTGTGCTGGGTGTTCGCGCTGGTGGCAGCACCGCTGTCTGTGCTTTTCAAACTGATCTAGCGGGCAAAACTCACAAAGCCGCGACAAAAAATTTGTGTAAGATAACACCGCAAATTTCTGCGGCGGCAAACGTATATAAAAGGAGATGCCATGAAAGCACGGAAAATCACGGCGGCGGCAAATATCGCGGCGTATGCGCGCAATCCAACTTTTTAAATTCACAAAATCCAGTCGCAAAAGCTGGGATTTATGGGTTTTGTGACTGGATTTTGTCTGAATTTTAAGGCGGATTGCTATATTTGACCTGACGGGTGCTGACTGCAAATTTCGGAATATGACAGCACACCTCGCATTTGCGGCGGTCTGTGCCGCACATATCATCATAAGCATGGCGCGGTCTGTTCGCTTTTGATGTGATAATGACGCTGTTCCCTTACGCATACCTCGCCGCAGTGGAATTTTACCCTGCTGTTGATTTTTTGTGAACAGTATGTTATAATAAACGAGATATATCAAAATAAACGATGTTATATCGGGAAAGATAACATCAACTCAGTTTTTCCTCATTGATAAAGGTATTTTGCAGTGGTGTGCTAAAGGGATAGTCATATATCAAAACGGACAGATCAAATCCCACAGAAAAAGCCGCCGAAAGCGGGATAAATATAAGGAGATAATCATGTTTAGTTTGCTGGTAGTACTATGGTGTCTGTCACCTATACTTCTTATACCGATGTCGATCATACGCGGCAAGAAGATAAAAAAACAATGGAAGTTCATAATGCGGCTTTACGAAGATAACCGCATTAACAGTCACGAAATGATAAACTTAGATGCAGACCCAAGACGCAGAATGCCGCCGCAGAACGGTGTGTATCCTGCGGGGGGCGGTCATCAAAGACAGGGCGGCATGCCGCCTATACCTCAGCAGGGTGTACAGCCCTACGGTCAGCGACCGATGTATGGTCAGCAGGGCGGAAGCATGCCGAATGCGCCTTACACGCCCTATCAGCCTGTAAGACCTCAGCCTGCGCAGACGGCGGCAAAAGCTGAGGCAAAGCCTGCGGCTGAACTGCACAAGCAGTTTACCGAGAACGAAGCTGTCAATAATTTGAATAAGCTCCTCAGTGAAGAGGCGAAGAACGTTCAGCAGAGCGCTGAGGCTGTCAGCAAGGCGGAAGATAACAAGCCTGCTGTCGAGGCAAACGCTCCTCATCATCACCATGACGGCGTTGACCTTATCAAGCATGACGATACAAACACAGTGCAGAACGCTGAAACAGCTGAAAAGCCCGCTGAAAAGACTGAAACCAACGAGCGCGGCAATACTCAGCACGAAAAGGGACAGGGCGTTCAGCCGAACGCAAGACCTGCACAGCCGAACGGCACACCTGCTCAGCCGTATGGCACACCTGCACAGCCGTATGGCAGACCTGCACAGCCGTATGGCACACCTGTACAGCCGAACGGCAGACCTGTTCAGCCGTATGGCACACCTGCACAGCCGTATGGCACACCTGCTCAGCCGAACGGCAGACCCGTTCAGCCGTATGGCACACCTGCGGCGGCGCAGACAATGCAGAGCTATGAAAACAGACCTCTGCCAAGCTGGGCACAGCAGAAGCCCGAAAAGGTACGTCAGCCGCGACCAAAGCGCCAATACAGCTCGGCGGCGATATTCACTGGCATCGGCATAACCTTTATAGTACTGGCAGGCATGATCTTCTCAACAGCGTTCTGGGTATCCATGAGTGACTGGGCGAGAGTCGGCGTGCTGGGCGCACAGGCGGCACTTTTCTTCGGCATTTACGCCTTTGCAGACAAGAAACTCAAAATTCACGGCACTTCTGCCGCGATGTACATACTCGGCTCGGTCTACACGACCATAACCTACATAACCACAGGCTACTTCGGCTTGTTCGGTGCATGGTTCGGCATCGAAGGCAGGGGGCAGATGCTTTTCTTAGCACTGGGCGCACTGCTTGCGGCATTCTTCTCGGCGCGGGCGATGAAGATATTCAAAAAGCCTTTCTGCGAATACGCGGCAGTTTTCTCGATGGCTATATCGGGAACTTTCCTGCTGGGACAGATAGCTAACTACTTTGAGCGCAACTATGCCGCTTTCGCACTGCTGATAACTGCGGCAGGCACAGCTTTCACAGCGGTATACCTTTGGAAGAGATCAAGGGGCTATGAACCTACCAAAGTTATGATATGCCTGCATATCGTTATAAGAGCGGCTTACCTTGTCATGGCAGCACCGATGCTGCTTATGGATATGAGCGAAGGCGCAGGCTACGGCTGGTCTGTATTCGGCTGGGGCATCTGCATCATACTCATGGGCGAATGCCTGTGGCACGCGATACGCCTGAGAAGCGAGAAATGGCTGATGGCACACACAGCATTCGTTCTCGCGGGGGCGTTCAGCCTTTACCTGAATATCACCGACTTTAAAGTGTTCGCGCTGATCGCGGCTGTTTTCGCGATGGTCGGCGGCTGGGTATATGTATGGCTCGAAAAGACAGACAGACTGCTTTTCAAGGCTTCAAAAACTTACTGCATAATAAGAGTGACATTCATTATACCTGCGTTTTTCACGCTGTTCATGCCCGAATATACTGCTGTGCAGTATATCACAGCAGGTCTGATGGCGGCAGACTTCGCGGCACTGGCAGCTGTACGCCGCGAACAGTACGTACTTATCCCGAACTGCGCGGCAGCGGCAGGGCTGATGTTCAACCTGCTGTATATAGCAGACCGTAATGCGATACTTGAAAACGGCGGTCTTGACCGTGCAGGCGCAAGCCTGATAATACTGGTCATCGGCATAGTCGGCACTGCACTGTGCAGGATACTTGACAAGCTGAACAAGTCCCGTGTCGATACTGCACTGACCGTCATACTGATGCGCATTATAATGTGTCTGCCCGCAGTATATACATTGACAGAGCGCTCGGACTGGGGCGCTGTACACTGGACTATGCTGGGTCTTATGCTGGCAGAACTGACCGCATATGTCATCATCAGGCGTTCGGCAGCAACGATCGTATTCCAGTACATTTTCCTGGCTTTGGGCGTATTCAAACTCATGCCCCACTACATGTACGGCGCTGACCGCTTACAGTGGTTCGACCTGGTTATCTGGGGAATATGCGCGGCAGGTACTGCTGCATACCTGATACTCAAAAAGTACAGGAAGAACCTGTTTGATGCAGACAATATAATAGCTTTACTGCGTACATGCACAGCAGTGATATGCATTTTCCAGCTGTGCTTGAACGCAAACAGATGGGACTGTGCAGACTGGCTGATGGCAGGCGGAATGGCTGTCGAGATGCTCATTCTCGCCATCTGCATGCGCAGTCAGAAACTGCTGGCGGCACACGCCCTCTTCCTGACAGCCATACTCTTCGAGTGTGCGCTGATAGTCGATGACATCGCCGCTTTCTCGCTCTGGGTGACTGCACTGCTGGCGGCATCCACCATGATCTACACCGCCATCGACAGCAAGAACAAACTGCGTTTCAGGGCTGACTTCGTCATAGCAGTCATGCGTTTTATATTCGGATTTACAGCATTTGCTGTGATAACGACAGGCTTCACTGACTGGAACTACGACACCTTCGGCATTTGCGCGGTATTCGCGCTGGAGATGCTCTATATCGGCATAGTGAAGAAGAGCGAGAAGATACTCTTTGCCCATGCGCTGGCACTGACACTGATGCTGTCAAAGCTGGGCGAATACACAGGCAGATACGAATACTTCGCACTGATGCTCTGCGGCACGGCGGCAGTGGGCACACTTGCTTACTACCTGATGTACAGGGCAGGCAAACTGTTATTTGAGACAAAGAAACTGCTTGGCGCGGTACGCTTTGCATATGCATCGCTGAGCATGCTGGTATTTGCGTTCTACATACCGCAGTTCCACTGGACAGCGCTGACCATAGCGGGTCTGCTGTGCATAGAAGGTCTTTGCTACGGCATAGCCCTGAAAGACGAGCGCCTTGTGGGACTGCACGCGCTGTTCCTGACCTGCTCGCTCTGGCAGGTATCTCTGCTGACAAACGGTATATCATACTTCACACTTATCTGCTGCGGCACGGCGGCTGTGGGTACATTCGTGTACTATCAGCTGCGCAGGGCTGACAAACTGCTCTTCAAAACAGATTTCGTGCTGGCAGGCGTAAGGACGTTCTACGGCATCGTATGCATAGCGACACTGATAGGAGCGATTAACAGCTTCAAATGGGTACACATCGTCATCGCGGCAGTCATCACAATAGAGCTGACCTACTACGGCATACTCACAAAGAACAGACACATGCTTCGCGGTCAGGGCTTTGCGATGATGGCAACATTCCTGATAGTGACCGACATGCTGGACACAAATGTTAAACTGCCTCCGCATACGGCGGCATTCATCTTAGCTATGCTGACTGCGGCAGGACTGGTCATCTACCGCATATTCAAACAGCTGTATACAAAGACCTCCGACCTGCTGTACATGGCAGTGCTGTGCCTGACAGGCTTCGCGCTGATGGAAGATGCGGCGCTCCCCTACGGCGTTATAGCGATGCTTATGGTGGCTGTGTTCGTTACAGCTGATGCTTTTGACGATGAACACTTCCTCAGAAAGCCCATGCGGATACTGCTCCCCCTGCCTGAGATGGCAACGGCTCTCCTGCTGGCTGACTACCTCGAATGGCAGTACAGGATGTCCTGTCAGACGATGGCTATGACAGTATGCGCAGGCGTACTCTGTGCGGCGGCGTTCATACTCAGCTTTGGCAGACACGAGGACAAGAAGTACAGCATAATGAAATACAGCACCGAAACGGGTGCAGCGATCTCACTGATCCTGGCGGCAGGCGGTCACAGGTCTGTATCGGCGGGCATATCTGTAATGATAGTCAGCGCGGCACTGTTCGCGGTGATGCACCTCTCGAAGAAGAACTTACACGCGGCAGTCCCGCTGACAACGGTATTTATCGGCGCATCGCTCACAGCAAATTCGATATGGTACGACCCCATGCGTGCGGGAAGTGCGATGGTAGTTTTCTCGATGGCGATGACCGCACTGCTGGCAGTGACATCACGGCTGATGTTCACCGAAAAGCTGATAAAGAAAAACGAGTTCGGCAAATTACACGTAGATCTGGCGCAGTTGGGCATACTGCTGTGCATGATGTGCTGTAACAATGAGAGCATGTTGTTCCCGCCGAGAGCAAGGCTGTTCATAGCCCTGCTTGAACTGACAGTGTTCATCGCAAACTTCATCAGGCGCAGTCACAGCACAAATGCGAACCGCGCATGCACCACACTTGCGGCGGCAACAGCAGGTCTGGCGCTTATCGTAAGACCTTTCATGGTATTTGAGAACAGCATGCTGACCATGAAGATAATACTCGCGATAATCGTGGCATTCGGTCTGGCAGTAAAGAAGATATGGGCAGACGAAGAGAAGATCTCCCGCGAATTCAGTCAGGCGGTATTTATGGGCGCATTCATCACGCTGATAATAGACGGTCTGATAAATCAGTCGCTGACCAACTCACTGATAGTGCTGAGCGTTTCGCTTGTTCTGCTGGTATACTCCTTTATCAAAAAGACCAGAAGATGGTTCTTGGTATCGGCGGCGGCTCTGCTGGGGCTTACGCTGTACATCACAGGCGATTTCCTTGCGGCGATAGCATGGTGGGTATACCTCCTGCTGGCAGGTTTCGTACTGATAATCGTAGCCGCTCTGACAGAATATTTCCGTCAGAAAGCCGCAAAGAACCCGAATGAAGACCGCTTCTTCGTAGACTGGAAATGGTAGCCCTCCAAGACACTGATACATACAAAAATGCGCTCACGGTACACGCCGCGGGCGCATTTTTATATCTCATGCTATGTTCAGCTATCCGCTCGCTTCTGATCCTGCCTGCCTTCTCGCTTCCTCTTCTTCATCATCTCAGCCCGCTGTGCAGGCGTTACCGTCGATGCGGGACTTTTTGGGGTATCTCTCGCCTGCGCCTGTAACCATTTCAAGTTTATCAAGTCTTATTTCCATTTTTTATTGTGGTTATCCCGCTGACACACCCCAAAAACAGCGGCTATACAGAACTTAAAGTTCTTGGCGTATATTTTTCCCCCGCCGCAGGCGGGGGAAAAATACACAACCAAATTGGGATATAGTAAACAAACTCTTTGCGCCATTTATTCCGTAGTGTGTCAGCGGGATAACCATTTTGTAAAAAAAGTAATTGGACTGAAAAAGCCTTGACAAGTCCTGCAAATTGTTATATAATAAAATTAATTTATGACGGTATTTTCCGCAAAAGGGCGTGTGTGATATGAAAAGTCTGGTCTCAGCATCACTGTTGGGGTGCGATCTGGCTGACCTTAAAGGCGAAATCAACAGCATCGAAAAAGCAGGTGCAGACTGGCTGCACTGTGATGTTATGGACGGTATGTTCGTAAACAATATAAGTTTCGGCACACCTGTGCTGAAATGTGTGAAAAAAGCGGCAAAGCTCCCGCTTGATACCCACCTGATGATAAACGACCCCATTCGCTATATCGACGACTATGCTGAACTTGGCTCGGCTAACATCACTTTCCATCTGGAAGCCGCGCCTGACCCGCAGGCTGTTATCGACCGTATACACAGTCACGGCATAAGCGCAGGCATTTCCATAAAGCCTGCAACGCCTGTATCTGAGGTCAAGCCATATCTGCAAAGCGCTGACCTGGTGCTGGTGATGACCGTAGACCCGGGTTTCGGCGGGCAGAAGTTTATGCCCGACACCCTTGAAAAGATAAGCGAGATACGCTTCCTGCTGGACAGCTTGTGCAGAGAGAATGTGCATGTGGAAGTTGACGGCGGCATCAACGCAGGCACTGTAAAGATCTGCCGTGAAGCAGGCGCAGATGTAATGGTATCAGGTTCGTACATTTTCGGGGCTGATAACAGGGCGGCGGCTGTAAAGTCACTTCGGATATAAAAGTATAATGTCTGCCCCGCTGACACACCGTACCGAACAGCCTTTCGGCGGGCATCAGCAATACTTTTCCCACCGCTGACGGAGGAAAGAAAACAGCTCGTCAGCAGTTCCCTGTTATACCTTTATATGACTATCCCTTTAGCACACCAACTAAAAATGCGGTGAACAAAAGGATAATTGAGCGCCCCATATCTTTATATCTTTCCCACGCCTGCGGCGGGGGAAAGATATACGCCAAGAACCCTAAGTTCTATATAGCCGCTGTTTTTGTGAAGTGTCAGCGGGATAACCACAAAGCATAATGTTTGCCCGTCTGCATGACCTTGCAGGCGGGTTTTATCATGGGCGGGTTTATGCAAAATATTCAAGTGCATAAGACGGCTTTGAATAATTCTATAAATAATTCCGAAATTTGCGAAAATGATGCAAAAATGGTTGATTTCTTTTGTAAAATCATTTATAATAATTTTGAAAAAGCGGGGAAACACCCTGTTTATAGGCAGAAATGAGGTATAGCATGATAAAACTTATCGCCACCGATCTTGACGGAACAATGCTCGATGACCAGAAACGCATGCCCGAAAACTTCGACAAGGTGCTGCACGATCTTAGCAGCCGAAACATTCGTTTTGCCGTATCAAGCGGCAGGAGCTTCTGCACACTGCGCCAGCAGTTCGGCAGATATGTCAATGACCTGATATTCATTTGCGACAACGGCGCATATGTCTATGACAAGGGCGAGGTGGTATCAATGTCAGTACTGCCCGATGATGCCGTGCGCAATATCGTCCGTTTTTGCGAGGAACTGGGGCTGACAGTACTGCTCTGCGGAAAACGCGGCACATGGCACAACACCGATATACCCTCACAGATAGAGGAGATAGGCAAGTACTATATCAACCAGCAGCGGCTCGATGATCTGGCGGGATTTGATGATGAGATATTCAAGGTCGCCATCATGGAGGAAGGCGGCATCGAACACAGTGCTTATCCGAAACTCAGGGCGCGTTACGGCGATTACTTCAATGTACAGCTTTCGGGCGAACGCTGGGTGGATATAATGAATCACGGCATTACAAAAGGTTCTGCACTGCACAAGATGCAGGACAGGCTTGGCGTTGACTACGGCGAGACAATGTCTTTCGGCGACTATCTCAACGACATTGAGATGCTGGAAAACTCCTATTACAGCTTTTCGATGGAAAATTCGCATTCGCTGGTAAAAAAAGCCGCGAACTTCTCAACAGGTTCAAACAACGACAACAGCGTGATGAAAGAGATAATCAAGCTATGCTTCTGATAAAAAAAGAGGTGCTTCTGCAAGCACCTCTCAGTCTGTCTCAAAACCCCATATCCTCCTCGGATATGGGGTTAAATCATGCTGTGAACAGCCAATATCTGTCAAAAACAGCAAAAAAACAAGTAA
>NZ_CACWPP010000118.1 GCF_902762735.1 uncultured Ruminococcus sp. | reverse complement strand
CGCAGTAACCCAAACAACATAATCACCATATCCAAGTTCGCTTGCTGCAATGCTATATGTTCCGGTTATCCAGCCATCTCTTACTACAGTATCGTTTTTATAAATCGCCATATAAAATCTGTTTGCATTATCGGCTGATGGATATAGTTCAATGGTATCCTTTATATCGTACCAATACTGGTTTTTGTCTAATGATACATTTTGGGGTGGGATAGGATCATCAATATTTACATCAGGAGATTCAACATACCAATATCTCGATACATTATTTGTTCTCACCTTATAACAACTCGTTAATGGGATTCTTCCAATGGGAGTACCATTCGCTGGATCCGCTGCCCAAAATGTTCCATCAGTGTAATCAGTCAGTAAAACCGCGTGAGGAACAGATGTGTTGTAGATAATGATTCCTTCAGGATGTTCATTTAATAAATCAATCAACTGCGACTCCGTTCCATTCAGCGTTCCATTTGTTACATGAATACCATTATAAGTGAAATCAAGGTACAATCCTGCGCCCTCTTTCCAAGCGGTGGAACGTATGGAGCTTTCGGTAATATCCCTCCAATCAGGGTCTCCTTGTAAGATGGCTGTTCTACGTAAAAGCATCGCTGCAGAACAGAGTGTACATGTGCGAGGATTCTGCTTTAAGAATACGGAATAATCATTTATATCTTCAAATGAAGCAGCATATACCTGTAAGGGATTTTGAATAGGCACGGAGAACGAACATATAGCAATCGATATAGCTATACAAAAAGCCGATCTCCAAAAATGTATTCTTTTCATATCAAACCTCCTAATTTTATATGTTTACAAAGCAAATCATGTTTTCGTCTATGATATAATATGAAGGGGAATATCATATCACATTTCCTGAAATCGGCAGTTTAATGAAACCAGTCAATCTCACTAAGAATGTATACCAAAATGGTAAACTTTCCCTTATTGAGATTATACATGATTGGCGTAAAGTTTGCAATAGGTTTTGAGAGAATCAGCATTTTGCATACAGTGAGTATATTTGAAATGTGCAATATGCCGATGTTTGGGCAAACAGGAGGGTTACGGAATGGAAATGTCAAGCACTAATATTACGAGCTGTAGAGATTGGCGGTTCATGGGAAGATTCATTGTGGGCTATGACGATAAGGGAAGGCTCAGTATCAGTATGTCTACGGAAGGACTTACGACGAGGCAGAAAGCAAAATGCTGATAGGTCAGGAGGTAGCATCACGCTATCTTTCGGGCAGGTATATCACGGTGAAAAATGTCTATGCCGAGTGGCTCAACGCTGTGGTTGATCGTGTCAAAGAGTCCACGCTTGCTAATTACAAGGCGAAATTTGAGAAACATATTCTCCCTGTATTTGGTGATATTCCGTGCGTTGACCTGTCCGCAGGACGGCTTAACGAGTATATAAACAAAAAGCTCGCAGACGGCTTGTCTACGAGTTATGTGAGGGATATTATGAAGGTTTTCAGGTCTATGCTGAGTTATGCTCAGGAGGAGTATGGCTTTAAGCTGTCGCTGAAAAATGTTGTACTTCCGAAGGTCGAGCGGAAGGAAATTGACCGAATCAGTGATACAGAGCAGAAAAACTTACTGACTACCTGAAAGGAAATATGTCTTGACTGCTTTCGGTATCCTACTGTCACTTTGTATGGGATTGCGTATCGGAGAGCTTTGTGGCTTAAAACAGGAAGATGTGGACTTTCAGCACAAGATACTGCATATCCGCAGAACGGTTCAGCGTATCACCTCAGCAAACGGCAACAGAAAGACAAAAAAAGTGATCTCAGCTCCGAAGTCAGCAACATCGTTTAGAGATATAGCCATCCCCGATCATGGCAAGTGCGATGGACAAACCGAAACGCCAGTCCGCCATTTTTGTCCAGTTGCTGTCGATATTCTTGGATGTTCCCAGTTTCTGGTTGCCCCTGCCCTTCAGATCAAATAAAATATCTCCCGCGCAGCAAAGCAAGCCGCCGATCAGTCCTAAAATAGAAAATACTAGATACATAAATGCCTCCTATCTCTTATGCCCCATGACGAAAACGCGCGCAGAAAATACCGGCATCACTTTGCCTCCTTCACACACTCTGCGTATAGCATCGGTATCGTCGAAGCAAGCTGCTTCGCGTTTTTGACAGAAGACCCATTATCTTCAAGGAAAGTCAGATAGCCGGACGCATCCCACTTTGCCTCAAAAACAACGCCCGCTGCGGAAAGAGCTTTACTCATCAAGCCGCTGATGATATGCTCGTTATCGTGGATGAAATTCGGTGCGATGAGGATGCCGTCCTCTTTCAAGACACGATGGATCTCAGCGAGCGCCTTTTCCGGTTTCGGTAGAATATGCAGCGCATTGGCAATGATCACAACGTCAAAACGGTGATCGTCATAGGGAAGATGGCAAGCATCCGCCTATTCAAACAGGAGGTCATCAGGTACCTCGCCCCTTCTTGCCACTGCCAGCATTTTTTCAGAAAAGTCCGTTGCGATCATGCTCTTTGCTTCGTCTGCGACCTGCTTTGCGATCACGCCCAGACCTGTTGCGACTTCCAGAACATCTCTGCCCTTCACGACCTTTCGGATGCGCCGGTACATCGCAGCATACGCTCTTCGATTCCCGGGTGTCCCGGTCACGAACTGGCTGTACACCGGCGCAAATTTGTCCCATATCGAACGGTCTTCGGAGGAGAGTATCTGATGATCGCGCAGAACGGTCTCGCTGCGCCATTCCTTCGGCATCGTATCCGGCTCATACACCATCCCGTAAAGCTCCACACCGTCTGCGATATGCTGCGTGGTCACACATCGCATCCCCAAATGCTCATACTTTGCTTTTTTGAGCACGGCATCGGTATCCAGCACCACGGGCATGGCGTGCTTTCTGCCTTCTTCCAATGCGATCTCGAGCAGCTCCCGCATATATCCCTGCCCCTGATACGGTTTTGTCACGGCGACCATCCCCACATAAAGATAGGGGATCTTGAGCTTCGACAGGATCGTTCCGTAGCCTTTTCCGGAATGCAAAAAGCCTTTGCCCGCGGTGAGGATATGCGAGAGATCTGCGCATTTGTATGCAGTACCGAGCAGATCTGCCGCCGATGAAAGGCTCATGCCATGACCGTTTATCTTAAAAGCGATAAACGCCTCATGCTTTTCACTGGTCGAATACAAAACTCTTTCTTTGATCGCCATGCGGACATAGGCGCAGATGTAGTCACTGACCGCCTGTCTGTCCTTTGCCAGATAGCGCATGCCGAATCCTCCGTCCGCATAGGCATGATCTGCGAATGCATCACCGATGGAACGGATCTCCGCTTCCGTCAAAGTATTGATCTTCACTGCCATCTCATGACCTCTCTTTCACTATTTCGGTGTCTTTTCTGGGCATATCCCTCATCCTTTCCTGCGCTTTTTGATCTGGTGCAGAATGAGAGCAGCTCCACCTGTCACAGCCAGTGCTGCTATGATCTTTTTACCGGCATCGGATCTCGGCGGCTCCTGCTCTTTTGGTGCATCGTCATAGGTCTGATGGATCGTCTCCCACGAGGGCATCGCTCGGCGCATTGCATCCCACTCCGGCATTTTGTGCTCGGGATGCGCTGCCCGCAGCTTTTCAAACGCTGCATCGAGCCACTCCATTTCCGTGACGGCATTCCGGCAGTGATCGGTCGCACACAGTTCGCCAAGCTTTGTCTTTGCGATCACAAACATCACCGCACGCATCGCTGCCAATTTTTGCTTGCTCTGAAAATACTCCTCATCGCCCCTCGGACGGATCGGCATTCCCGATGCCATGATCAGACCGTAGGATTCTTCGACCGCACGGAGCATCCGGTCGAGATCCTTTGTTGGAGCATTCCGCAGATCGCAGTCATAGCGATAGCTCTCATATACGATCGGCAGGATGAACGCCGCATGGCAGTACAGCCATCCCTCCATATCATCCTCAAAATTTAGCTTGTAGCCGCTGCCGGAGAAAATGTCCGTCAGCACATTCTTTTCATCTTCAGTGAGTGCACGGTGCAGTCCGCCGACGGTCATCGAACCGTTCCCAACATGCAGGCAGTCCACGCTGCGTTCTGAGCGGACACCGGCTGTCCCCTGAAAACCGAACAGCGCAGTTTTGGGCACTTCTGACAACGCAAGCAGTTCACGCTCCATATCGGCTGCTTCGGTATTATTGCCGACCAGGATCACAAGCGGTGCATTTGCCCGTGCAAGTTCCGGCAGCACGATCCGCTGCTGACAGCCCTGCATCACAGAAAACACGGCATCAAACTGGCCTTCCGGCAATTCCTTGGCAATATGGGGATGATCAACGGTGTCCCTGCGCTGTGATCGGTGATGGATACGCAGCCCGTCAGCAGCCAGGATCTCACCCCATTTTCCCTTTGATACGACGGTGACATCATCCCCCGCCTTGCATAATACATGAACGAGATACGAGCCGATCACGCCGCAGCCGTAAACCAGGATTTTCATAACATTACCTCTTTTCTACGCAATACGGTCCGATCGTTTATTGGGATCCGATGCAAACCACTCCGGCTGAGTCGTCACAGATCGTCCGCCATTTTTGCATCACCCTGTCAATGCCCGACAGATCCTTGTTCTTTGAAATTGAGATCTTCATGTTTCATAGATGTGCCTGCTCCGTTTCTGTCAGTCAACATGATCCCAAACCAGATCGACATACGATCACCTCGCCGGATACTTATCAAATACAGTTAGCATTAGTAAACTGCATGATAATTATAACACACATCTATCCATATTTCAAGATATTTTGAAAAAATAGCCCCTGAACAGCAGATGCTGACCACTGTACAGGGGAATTGTACATAGTTTTCAAACCGAGATCACCTTGCCAGCAGACGGTGTGGTGCAGGAATCGGGCAAGTCGGATGGATTATCGGCACAAAACGGCATCTTTGCCCGGATGGTCCAGGCACAGAATGAAAGTGCTGCGTGGCCGATCCATTCACACATAACACAGAAGACATACCGTCCGAATTTGGCGGTATGTCTCCTTTTTTCTGGATGTCAGCCTCCGAGCCACAGAAACAGCGCCGCCGTCAGCATACAAAGAAACGGATATGTAACGATTCGGATGAGCTGATTCTGATCGTTGAAGCCTCTGTCATGCCACCCGGCGCAGTCCTTTGTCTCCGGAAAAATGCGCTGAAAGAAATCCGTAGTCATGACGAGCCGCTGGTCCTGTACGACAATATCAAACAGCTTGACGATGTACAGTGTGATGATGAAACGCAGCGTCAGCTTCCAGAAGCCGTATCCATGCTTCAGCCCGTCGAATCCCAAAAACACGATGCCGCCGATAAATGTAAGCAGAAAAATAGCAAACAGGATATGTGCGATCATTTGCTTCCATTTCGGTGGTTCCGGATGATCTTTCGCCGCAGCCCGAATACCCTCCGGCAAGAACCGCAGTACAAGGGTCGGCTTTGCCATCGGGCTGGCGAGGACGATCGTCAGAAACTCGGTGGCGCATAATATGAGTGATGTGATGATCGTTGTACTCATTTTTATCCCTCTTCGTGATCTCTATTGAAGCTGACAGCGATCAGCCCTGCAAATACAAAGCACAACGCGCCGCCGGCCAGCATCAGGATGCCGTTTGCCGTGCTGATATTGCTGCGAAATGTGACCGCAGAGAGTACTGCGCCCTGCGACCCGCCGCATGTCAGTGCGCCAAAACCGCGCCAGGACCGAATCTCAGGGAGCTTTCTGTCATGCTTATGGATTCGTTCACTGACAAGCTCCGCAATGCCAATGAGCATCAGCAGCGCCGAAACCGCAAGCAGGATCCCCACCGATAGATCCGCTGCGGATCCAACCTTTGAAGCGAATCCTCCCAAGCTGATCCAGCCGTTATTTTCGGAAATATCATATGCCCACCACGGGGCAGTTTTGATCTTTGTTTCGTACATGAGTTTTCCTTTTCATGACCCGCATTCAAATGAATCGATATAGTCAGCGTCAGCTAACTATATCCATTATAGCATACTTCAACACAAATTGCAAGATGCTGATGCAGGAACGTGCTGTAGAAATTTTGAAAGCTGCGCTGTCTTATGAAATGCTTCACAGCTTTTGGGTAATGCAGTCTATTCACTGCTATTGATTTTTTGGATCTCATCGTTTAGTTTGGCTTCATACATATTCAAATCGACTTTCAACTGCTTTCTTTCTGAAATATTGCGTATAAAAGCCTTTATGCTTATCAAAAGAAATATTGTTGCAATGATCGTAAAGATCAACTCCACATAGATTTCATCGTGAGCAATTCTCACAGCATCAGAATAGCTGCGATAAGAATGGGTATTGCTTTCTAACGATTCTACAACTCTGCCTACAAACCAGTAATGCCAACTGATCTGTAAGGTATCACCTTTCTGAACATCCTCCTCAAACATATGATGGTCAAGATCATCATCCCATGGGATTCGCCATTCTCTGTTCTTATCGTCAACGATCATATAATAGCCGCCAAGGGCGGGGCCTCTGCCACCACTTGTTCTTGGAACATAATAATGGGATTCATAAACGATTTCACTTCTTTTCCACCACTCAGTATGATATGACGTGAGAGAAGTGAGTGAAAACAGAAAAAAGAGAAAGGCAAATAAACAGATAAAGTGAATATTGATCTTTATAGAATGATTCAAGGAATCTATTATCTTTTTTGTTCTATGAACCGGTCCTTTATACTTATTCAGTTCTTTCCGCCGTTGCTGGTTTGTTTTTTGATTCTTTCGCATACTACACCTCGTTAAAAGAAACGGCTTTTACTATCATATAATGTGATCTTCAATCATTTACTCTCAGTAACATTATATCATAAAATCGTGCATTTGTCTATTATATGAGTTTGATCGTATATTTTTCCGTTTCTGCCCGATTTAACTACGTTTCGAGTGAGCGTTGGTAGAGAATATAAGCGTGAATGCCACTTTTTTCTACCTTTTTTTCTACCAGAATCACACGTTTTTTGATTTCTTTTTCTTGATTCCACTTTCGTTGATCATATTCTATAATGTTGACATCTGCGATTCTCCCGTCAAACTCATATAATAGAGTAGACAAATGCACGATCTTATGCTATAATAGACATACCTGGGGCGTGCTCACATCCCGGTACATGGAAAACCGTACACCAATTCGAAAGAGAGGTCTTATGAAAGCGAATAGCCCGATCATGGTCTATCTTGAACGCAATAGAATGATAGAAGACTATCTAGGATACAGCGTATATATGCGATATGCCGCTGGACTCTCCTATTTCAATTCCGCAGTACTGATGGCGCAAAGGCGCGGAGTCGGGTTTGCTGCATCAGAACGCACATGGCGAAAGCGGTTCGGGCGGGAGATCAAGCCGGGGGCGGTCCCGCTGCTCGTAATGAAGCCGTTCGCGCCTCTGGAGCTATTTTTCGAGGCTTGTGATACGTATAGTCCGAACGATGAGGCGCTCCCGGAATGGATCGCCGAGGATCATGCCAGTATACCACAGCTTTCTCACAGGACCTTTGCGCTGCGCAGTGAGCCGATCGCCCGGATGCTCAGCAGGCACGGGATCTGGTATGATGAACGCGAGATGGGGGAGCTGGCGGGCGGTACGATGGAATACGCCGACCCGCCGCTCTGGATGAGCGTTTATCATAACAAGGGATACGAGCGCGTCCAGACGCATTATGCGATGGTCGTGAACGCCAGGAGATCCCCTGAAGAAAAAGCAGCCGCGATCTTCCATGAGATCGGCCATTTGCTGTGTGGACATCTGCCGCAGGATGAGGCATTGAAAAAGGTCAGCTGGATCAGCCTGTCGATCCCAAAACGGGATATCGACATGCTCTCTCTTGAACAAAAGGAGTACGAGGCCGAGACTGCCTGTATGCTGATCATGAACGGACTCGGCTATGCGTATGATCGTTCCGCGTATCTTGATGGATATTTGGTAAACGGTCAGCGCCCGGCATATGATCTGGGGATGGCAGTCGCGGCAGCAGATCAGTTCCTGGGTTGGATGAGTACCGATCCCGAATTACGGCACAGCGTCCCGAGCCTGATCTGATCACACGAGCACGAAGGACAGGCTATCGGCAGGACCTCGACGACCAGGGGATCCTTCGTATGAGACGGGCTGCTGCAACGGGACAGACATACCTTTGGGAGTGGACAAGTCGCGAATATTATGGTATAATAAGAGGGAGCCAAAAAGGAGGCGGAGCACAATGAGAAAAGCAACAGTGGATGAAAAGAAACGG
>NZ_CACWPP010000117.1 GCF_902762735.1 uncultured Ruminococcus sp. | reverse complement strand
ATCGCATCAAAGCCGCAGGTATACTCGTAGCTGTCTTTGTAGACCAGTTCCTCGCGGTAAGGTATGCCGCATTCTTTCAGTGCTATCTTATAGCCGTTCTCGCGGGCTGTGGAAGATATAGCCTCCGACTTTGTACCGATAAAAGCAATATCCTTATGCCCCTTTTTTACCAGCGCCTTGACCGCGTCGATAGCCGCACCTTCGTCATCGACCGCAACCGTCAGCACGTTTGCACCTGTCACGCCCTCACAGCAAAGTGCAATATCATAATTCTCAGCCAGTCGGTTCAGCGACTGCGCATCGAACAGCGTACCAAGCAGTACCACACCGTCAACAGTGCGATTATAAAGCATGTTCATCTGACGCGCCTCAACAGTCGAAACGCCGTCAGATACCGCAGTTATCACATCATAACCTATCTTTGAGGCATAGCGCTGCATGCCTCCCACGATCTTTGAGTAAAGAGAATGTTCAGAAGAAGGCATTATGCAGAGAATAACATTGGTTTCACGCTTTCTCAGATTTCTGCCCAGAAAATTCGGCGAATAGTTCAGCTTTTTTATGGCATCGTTGACCCGCGCGGCAGAGTCCTCAGACACATTACAGCTTTCATTAAGCACCCTTGAAACTGTCGCTACGGAAACACCCGCTTCTCTTGCAACGTCCTTTATTGTAACACTCATTTTGTATCCTCCCATACGTATAAAAACGCAGAACCTTTCTCCCTTTAATTATAACACATCGCGCTCATCAAGTCAACTTCCACTTAAGAAAAAAATGTCAGAATATATATGAAAAGTCTGCATAAAAGCAAAAGACCCTTCCGAAGAAAGGTCAGCTGCTGCGCCGTCTGCGGGTAACAGACGGCAGGATATATGGATATGGTTGGGTAAATGTGGAATGCGTTAGTTATTCAGCGGCGGTGAAGCGTGCAAACTGATACTCAGCAGTCAGCGGAGTCGTACCGTCATATTTGCCGAGCCAGCTGTCAACGCCCTTGCCGTTCCATACGTTCATCATTATCTTGCTTGGTGTAGATGGTATGTTCTCCTCAGCAGTATGGACAGCTTCTCCGTCAACATACCAGGTTATGCTGTCAGCCTTCCACTCAAAACCGTAAGTGTGGAATTCCTCTGCCGCATCAAAGCCCAGATCATAAATGAACTCATGATTGCCCTGACCGTTTGTGAAATAATTGAACTGGACGATGGTGGTGTCCTTGCCCAGAAATTCAATATCTATCTCGTCCCAGGGATTGCCGTCGGACGGACCTGTATATGTAAAGAACGATGAGACCACGCCCACATTCTTGATAGGCTTCATGCTGACCTCATACAGACCGTAGCCGTAAAAATCATTTGTGCGGTGTTCAGCCGCAGTGTATTCATCAGGGATAACACTGTCGATCTTCAGTTTCATCACACCATCTTCAAAAGAAGTGTTGTCCTTTTTCCATGTGCAGTTGAACATATTGCCGTTTGACCAGCCGTCAGAACACATGAATTTATCTGAGTCACCTTTTGTGAAGTCTCCCAGCAGAGTATAAGCGCTTTCCTCTTCAGCGGGTACTTCTGCTTCCGAAGCAGCTTCCGTCGCTGCGGGGGCGGAAGTATCAGCCTTGCTTTCAGCGTTATCGGCGGTATTTCCGCAGGCTGTCATAGAAAGAACGGTGATGAGTGCAAGTGTGACTGCGAATGATCTTTTCATTTATATCCTCCATTATTCTGCGGCGCACTGCCGCGCTGACTTCATTTTCCTTGACTATATAGTATCACTTTTAAGGCTCATTTTATATCAATATGATAAATTTTATGTCATTTTTGTAATGCAAAGAATTTGACATTTTAATGACAAAATTATGATTTCCTTACACAATTCATTTTGTTCGGTCCAAAAGGTTCTCAATATAAAAGATTGTGATTATCCCGCTTACACATCACAAAAATAGCGGCTATACAGAACTTCTGGTTCTTGGCGTATATCTTTCCCCCGCCGCAGGCGGGGGAAAGATATACAACGCTCAATTATCCTTTTGTTCACCGCATTTTTAGTTGGTGTGCTAAAGGGATAGTCATATAAAAGATAATATCGTCAGCTTTTCTTTCTACTTCTGAGGACTGCGAAAACAGCTGCTGCAATACCTGCTGCTCCCGCCGCACCGGCATATACAGTTTTCCTGCTGCTGCTCTTTTCCGCTTTACTATCCTCAATTTTGGACAGTGTTTCGTTTTCAGCGGTCGCTTCAACAGCGGCGACAGCATCTTTGTCCTTAGCTATCACCAGCATAGATACAGTCTCAGGCTCCATCTCATAGGTTATGGTATCACCGCTGACAGTCACCGCAGGATTTGTGTCGGTCATATCAAAGACCTGAGGCGCAAAGCTGTTCAGTCCATATAAATGTACATAGCTGTAATCTCCGCCCTTGATCTTTATATTTGCAGTGGTCTTATCCTTGAATGCTTTGTTTGTCAGCACAAGTGTTACAACATCGGTGTTGTCATCCTGGATTGATGCGTAGCCCGTTGAACGCTCATAGTCTGATGTTTCACATTTAAGCAGTTCATTGCCGAAATGACCGCCATTCCCGTCATAATTGGTATACAGGTCGATGGCGGCGCACTGATAGTCAGCCTCCATCGCAAAAAGCGTAGCGAGATAGACCTCATTCTGCGCAAAAACGCCCAGCGCCTCTGCCTCAGCTATACCGCCGCAGATGTCGTAGCTCCCGCCGAAATCGTACTCGGTTATAGCTATCTTCGTACCGGGATAGAATTGGTCGATGGACTGCTTGATATTGGGCAGCAGCGGCAGGAACTCGCCACCTGTATCGGTTATCCAGCTATCCTCTTTATAGGACTCGTCCCACAGACTGCGCACCGAATCGAACCGCGCCTTTACACAGTTTTCGTTGGTATAGTGCTTGCAGGAACGCTCTCCGCACTCGCCTTTAGCCTCAGTGTAGTAGTGTATGTCGAGGGCATCTATCAGCCGCACGCCGTTTTCGTCCTCAGCCTCTTTCATCTTTTCCAGATAATAGTCGATGAACCATCGGTAATCGGGTCGCAACGACTTTATCTCGTTCCAGTCGGGCGCATTCACGAAACTCTGGAAAGCGCTGTACCCAAAAAGCGCAGGTCCGAAAACTTCTGCATCGGGGTCAAGAGATTTTACCGCTTTCGCCATAGTTATGTTTTTCTCAACTATCTCCTCACAGGTACACTGTTCGGGGTGCATGCGGGCGTGGGTCATGTGCCACAATCCCGGTTCATTATCCATCGAATAGCCCTGAATGCCGCCGTTTTTGGCAGTACCGAGAGTATTTATCAGGTAGTTCACATACTCGTCCATATAAACAGTACCATCGTTCAGGTCGGGTGTCATGGTAAATTCACTGCCCTTGACGAGTTCCACCTTGTTCCAGCGTTCGGAGGGCGCTTTCTGTGCCTGTGTCACTTCGCCGTCCATATCTGCCGAGACATATCCCGCCAGCTGCAAGGTAGTCATGGCGTAAGCACTGCGCTTTTCGTCACAGCGTTTGCGCAGGTTGATGGACATAGCGCCTGGCGTATCCCAGAGATCCTTCGACATGGTCTGCTGAAAATAATTATCAGACATATGCGATCTGTCAGAACCCGCATTTGATGCATTTGTCTCCCAGTTATAGGCAGAAGAACGGTTGCCGCCCGCACGTATGGCAGTCGGCATGACATCGCCGCCCATCAGTTCTTCATTTATTCCGAAAATATATGGCGATATAGGCGTTTTTTCAGCACTCAGGTCAATAGTAATATCGACCGAGCCTCCGTCAGCATGCGCCGCAGTCGCCGCCATGCAAAGTGCTGCCGCAGCAGCAGCCAGTGCAGATAGCTTGCTGTATCTTTTCATATGACCTCCCAAAAATTGTTATCCGAACAGAGCATTATTGATTTTATTATAGCATGTTTACGCCATATCGTCAAGTATTTGCGTACCGCAAACGACTTTATACAGATAATAGCAATAATCGGTCACTCTCCTTTTGCGGAGTGACCGATCACACGTATCAATGCAGTTTCGCGCCGCACAGCGATGCACAATTTTTGGTCAGCTGTATGGTCACAGATCTGCATATTTAAGTTTTGTTGCCTGCAAACTGTGTCTGATAGAGGTCATAATAACAGCCTTTTTTCGCTATCAGATCTTCATGCCTGCCGCTCTCGGCGACTTTTCCGTTTTCGATGACAACTATCATGTCTGCATCACGTATGGTGGAAAGGCGGTGCGCGATTATCAGCGAAGTCCTGTTTTTCATAAGCGCCACCATCGCCGACTGGATATGCATCTCTGTACGTGTATCAACGCTGGAAGTAGCTTCATCAAGAATGAGGATCTTCGGGTCTGCCAGCACTGCACGCGCTATCGCCAGCAGCTGACGCTGCCCCTGTGAGAGGTTCGTGCCGCCTTCCGCCAGCTGAGTCTTGTAACCATCGGGCAGGCGGCGGATAAACTCGTCGGCGTTTGCGTGTCGTGCTGCACGGATAACGTCCTCTTCGGGCGCATCTTCCCTGCCATAGCGGATATTCTCCTCAATAGTCCCGCGAAACAGCACCGTATCCTGCAAAACTATGCCTATCGAGCGCCTCAATTCGTCCTTGGGTATATCCGTGATGTCGATACCGTCAACGGTTATCCTGCCGCTGTCAGGCTCATAAAAGCGCGTCAGAAGATTTACTATCGTGGTCTTGCCCGAACCGGTCGCTCCGACGACCGCGATCTTCCGACCGCGCTTTATATCCAGCTCAAAGCCTTTCAGCACAGGCTTCTGCGGCTCATAGCCGAAGTGTATATCGGCAAAGCATATATCGCCGCAGACATCATCGGCAGTCATGTCAGACTTGCCTTCATCGGGTTCGGGTCTGGTCTCCATAACCTCAAAGATGCGTTCCGCGCCTGCGATCGCTGTCTGGATATTTGCGTACTGGTTCGCTATCTCGTTGATAGGGCGCGAGAACTGCTTTGAGTACAAAATAAATGCCTGTATCGTGCCGACGGTTATCCAGCCCTTAAAGCTGAACCAGCCGCCGAAAGCCGCTATCAGCACAAACCCGAAGTTCGATATGCAGTTCATCAGCGGACCCATAACGCCGCCGCATATCTGCGCACGAATACCTGTCTTGCGAAGCTCATCGCTCATTTTATTGAACTGCTCGACTGCCGCTCTCTCCTTTGAGTATGAAGCCACAGTGCGGCAGCCCGTCACCATTTCCTCCACATGACCGTTCAGCCGACCGAGTATTATCTGCTGTTCAAGGAAATATTTGCGCATGAATTTCGTCATCTTGCCTGACACAAGAATAGTCAGCACGACTGTTGAAAGCGATATGAGCGTCAGCAGAGGCGAATAAGTCAGCATTATGATTATCGAGCCGATGACCGTCAGCACCCCCGATATAAGCGAACCTATCGACTGCGAGACAGTGTTGGAGATGTTCTCGACATCGTTGGTCATGCGGCTCATTATATCGCCGTGTTTGTGGGTGTCGAAGTATTTTATCGGCAGCTTTACCAGATCGGCGAACAAGTCGCGTCTCATGGTGCTGACAGTGCGCTGTGAAAGCCTTGCAGAGAATATCCCCTGCAAGTAAGAGAAAGCCGAGTTGAGCAGATAAACTCCGCCCAGCGCAATAAGCGTCTTTATCAATTTATCCGTATTTACGGAAAGTTTGTCTTTGTCAAGCGTTATGCAGTCAATGGCGATCTGCTGGATATAGGGCGCTGCAAGTCCAAGCAGTGTCATGGTCAGCATGACAGCCATAAGCCCGAAAAAGAGGTATCTGCTCCTGCCGATGTAACTCAGCAGTTTGCCGAGAGTTTCTTTCGCGTTGCGCGGCTTCTCCGCATTTACCAGAGCCGCGTGCCGTCCGCCCGGACCCTGCTGTTTGTTATTTGGGTTTGGTGGCATGGGGGGCATCAGACCTCACCTCCGTTCGTTTTCACCTGTGAGTCGTAAATGTCACGGTAGACCTCACATGCTGACAGCAGACTTTCATGTGTGCCGCAGCCGACTATCCCGCCGTGATCCAGCACCACTATCCTGTCGCAGTTTTTTACACTTGCGATGCGCTGTGCTATCATTATTACCGTAGTCCCTCGCAGACTCTCCTTCAGCGCCGCCTGCAATTTTGCTTCCGTACCCAGGTCAAGCGCGGAAGTCGAGTCGTCAAATATAAGTATCTCGGGCTTTTTCAGGACTGCTCTTGCTATGGACATTCTCTGCTTCTGACCGCCCGAAAGCGATGCGCCTTTCTCGGCTATCATGCTGTCATAGCCATCGGGCATGCGCGAGATGAATTCATCTGCCTGCGCTATCCCAGCGGCGCTCATTATGCTGTCCATATCGGCAGTCTCGTCGCCCCAGCGGATATTCTCAGCCACAGAAGCCGAGAAAAGCTCGCTCTTCTGCAAAACTATGCCCACGCGCCTGCGCAGTTCCTCCAGCTTAAATTCTCTGACGTTCACGCCGTCCACCAGCACTTCGCCCTCGTCGGCATCATAAAAGCGCGGTATAAGGTTGACCAGCGAGGATTTGCCCGAACCCGTCGCACCCAGTATCGCCACAGTTTCGCCTGCTTTTATGTCAAGGTCGATGCCCGTCAGCACAGGTTCACCGCTTGACTCGGGGTAAGCAAAAGTCACATTCCTGAATGTAACAGTACCTTTTTTTGTGCCATTTACATCACCATATCCGTCATTTATGACAGGTTCGGTCTCAAGAACTTCAATGACTCTCTTTCCCGATGCGCTTGCCCTCGCCATCGTCTGGAACATCATCGAGATCATCATTATGCCGTGAAGCACCTGCGTCAGATATGTGATAGCCGCCATTACTTCGCCCACCTGCATCTCTTTCGCCTGCACCTGCCAGCCGCCGATATAGATCACCGCCATGACGGAAAAGTTCATTATCACCATAAGCAGCGGTGAAAGCAGTGCCATCAGATACTGCACTTTGAGGTTTGCCTCTGTCAGACCCATGTTCGCATCATTAAAGCGCCCTTCTTCGTGCTTTTCGCGCACATATGCCTTTACTACCCTTGCACCGCTGACATTCTCCTGCATGACCGAATTCACGCTGTCAAGCCGCTTTGCAACTATCCCGTAAAGGGGATTTGCCCGCCGCATTATCAGCACCACGATGACCGCTTCAACAGGCAGTGCCACCGCGATTATCATGCCAAAACTCTCTGCAAGGCTAAGCATCATTATTATGCCGCCCACAAACATGATGATATTGCGCACAAATCCGCGTATCAGGAAATCCACCATCTGCTGTAACGCGGTAATATCGGCAGTTATCCTCGTCACCAGTGAACCTGTGGTGAACTTGTCCGTCTGCTGAAATGACAGTCCCATGACACGGGAAAAAAGGTCATTTCTCACATCTCGTGAAAATCCCTGAGATGCACAGCCCGCAAAAAAAGCCGAACCCGCACCGCAAAGTCCGCCAAAGATAACCGTTACAAGCATAAGTATGCCCGTCTTTATTATGACATCCATACTGCTGCCCAGCACGCCCTCGTCCACGATCTTAGACATCAGCTTCGGCTGTAACAAGTCCATCATAACTTCGCCCACCATGCTGACAGGCGCAAGCAGAACGAACAGCATGTATGGTCTGATATATTTTACCAGCTTCACTTATCTTCCTCCTCCAGCAGATTTTCCAGCATTTTCCGCAGAACTTTCATAGCGCTGTCAAGTTCCTCCTGCGGTATGCCTTTTACCAGCGCATCGTCAGCCCTGTGGAAGATCTCCCTGACGCTTTCAACTTTCCCGCGCCCCTTGTCGGTCAGGCAGACTTTCATAACCCTCATATCAGCAGTGTCAGTCTGCCGTGTGACCAGCCCCTCGCTCTCCATCTTGCCCAGCGCCACCGAAACAGTCGGCGCTGTCAGATGCGTCAGCTTCACCAGCTGAAGCTGTGTCGCGCCGTCATTGTGCGAAAGTTCCATCAGTATCTTATGATAGCCGTTTGGTACGCCGTTCTTCTCACATTCACGCCTGACGCGGTGCATGAACATGCGGGACACATCATTCACAAACATAGAAGGCTTTGCATCTTTCCTGTTAAGCAGAAGTCTTGGCATTTTTGTGTGGTCGTCCTTTATTTTCACGACACTTCCCTCCTTGTATTAGTTAGTTTTCTAACTAATTATAACATCATGTTGCACAGATGTCAATTTAATTTTTTGTGAATATCGCTGTCTATAAATAACCATAAATTGTTTTCTCCCAATTTTGATGTGTATTGCTGATGATCAATTTTGATGTGTATTGCTGATGATACAAAATGGCTGTTCTTTCGTATTGTTCCCCCGCCTTCGGCGGGGGAACAATACACAACCAAATTGGGATATTGTTTTTTGTGATTATCCCGCTGATACACCAAAATTAACGATGTTATATAGGGAATTGAATACAGTTGGCGGTTATCTATCCCCCGCCTGCGGCGGGGGATAGATAACCTCAACTCAGTTTTTCCTCATTTATAAAGGTATTTTGCAGTGGTGTGCTAAAGGGATAGTCATATTGTTTTTTAGCAGTCTGTTTCATCTGCCTGAAAAGACACGCATCTGCCGAATGGTGCAATATCTCTGCAATATCTCTGCAAATGTCATTGACTTTTTTACTGTAATATGCTATAATATTTTATACTAATTTAGGAGGTTATAAAAATATGGCTAATACTGATTTTTCTGAAAATATTATCTATATCGGCGCATCTGACAAAGACCTCGACCTTTTCGAGAGCCAGTACATAGTGCCGAACGGAATGGCTTACAATTCCTACGTGATATTAGATGACAAGGTATGCGTTATGGACACTGCTGACTGCCGTGTACGCGACCAGTGGTTAGCAAACCTAAAAAACGCACTTAACGGCAGGGCTGTTGACTATCTGGTAGTACAGCATGTTGAGCCCGATCATTCCGCAAACATAGCAGCGCTAATGGCTGAATATCCCGACATGAAAGTTGTCGGCAACGCAAAGACACTTACTCTGCTGGGGCAGTTCTACCATATCCCGGGTCTGGGCTTCAACTTTATTACCGTTAAAGAGGGCGATACGCTTGAGCTGGGTTCTCACACCCTCAAATTCTTTATGACACCGATGGTACACTGGCCTGAGGTAATGATGACCTACGAAGAAAGCGAAAAGGCTTTCTTCTCGGCTGATGCTTTCGGCAAGTTCGGTGCGCTCGACACTGATGAGGACTGGGCTTGTGAAGCCAGAAGATACTATTTCAACATCGTGGGCAAGTATGGCGCACAGGTACAGGCGGTGCTGAAAAAGGCTTCCGCGCTGGACATAAAAATGATACTGCCTCTGCATGGTCCGATGCTGACCGAGAACCTGGACTATTATCTGAACCTCTATAACACATGGTCGAGCTATCAGCCTGAGGAAAAGGGCATCTTCGTTGCCTGCGCATCTATACACGGCAACACACTGACTGCCGCTGAGAAATTCTGCACCATGCTGGAAGAGCGCGGCGCAGAAAAAGTCGTACTTGCCGACCTCTCCCGCGAAGACTGGGCTGAGAGCGTCGAGGACGCATTCCGCTATGACAGACTGGTGCTGATGGCTGCCAGCTATGACGGCGGCGTGTTCCCCGTAATGGAAGAATTCCTGATGCATCTGCGCGACAAGACCTACCGCAGCCGCACTATCGCTATGGTAGAAAACGGTTCGTGGGCACCCAGCGCAGCCCGCGTTATGAAGAGCTATGTCGAGAAGTTCAAGGACATCACTCTGGTAGAGCCTGTTGTTACTATCAAATCTTCCCTTGACATTGAAAGTGAAGCCAAGCTGAAAGAACTGGCTGATGCACTGACTGCAAAGTGATCTGATATAAGTCGGAGATATAAAGCCTTTCCTCGTCTGATACGGGGAAAGGCTTTGTTGTTGATAAAAACTGTTCCGCATTTATGCAGGGAGCAGAAAATGACTTTTTGGGCAAGGCGGCTGTAAAGAAATATCCTCCCCCGCTAAAAGACGGGTACTAATAAAGAAGTTTTAATTCTTTTAAGATAAGGTTGCGTAACCTATGCGGTTACGCAACCTTTCTCTTTTTGTCGTACTTCATACTGTCAGCGACCGCAGTCGATACTGCGACATCGAAGCGATAATAAATGTCGATTTGCTGTGTGCGGTGACCGCTGCTCTTATCAGGAGCATGAACAACTATCTTCTCGATAAGTTCGTGCATGATCTCAGGTGTCAGCTCAGTGATATGCTCATATTTCTGTACTGCCCTGATGAATGCGGTCACATCTGCTGCCTTCTGTTCGGCAGTATCAATGTAAGCAGTCAGCTCTGCTACGGTTGCTCTCAGTTTCTTCTGCTCGTCCTCATATCCTGCTGACATCAATGCAAA
>NZ_CACWPP010000116.1 GCF_902762735.1 uncultured Ruminococcus sp. | reverse complement strand
TGGTTATCCCGCTGACACACCAAAATAAACGATGTTATATCGGGAACCAAATACAGTTGGCGGTTATCTTTCCCCCGCCTGCGGCGGGGGAAAGATAACCTCAACTCAGTTTTTCCTCATTGATAAAGGTATTTTGCAGTGGTGTGCTAAAGGGATAGTCATATATTTTTATGATAGTCTGTGTTTTTTGCGCATTACTTTGAAGCGATACATCTCTTCATCAGCTATACGCAGGAGTTCCTCAAGATCGAAGTCGCCCGCATCGCCCAGCGCACAGCCTATACTTGCGCTTATGGGATAGGGCTTGCCGCTGTTGGCGGATATATCAGCCAGCGCCGCCAGATACGCCGCGCATCTCTTCTCGCACTCGCCGTCAGCGTAACTGCCTATACCTATCACATAAAATTCATCGCCGCCCGCACGCACGCAGAACTCTTCCTCACGCGCCGACTGCTGTGCCGCTTTGCTGACGGCATTTATGCCGTAGTCACCCTCGTTATGACCGAAAGTGTCGTTGATATATTTAAGACCGTCCATATCTATGACCGCTGTGAACAGTCTGTCTGCGGGCTTTGCCGCCGCCTGCATCTTCTCAAAGCTTTCGTACATGCCGCGCCTGTTGTACAGACCCGTCATATTGTCACGTATCGAAAGCATAACATAGCTGTTGCGGGCGCGCAGCATTTGCAGGGCGTTGTTGACGTTCCTCAGCCAGTTGCGGAATACCAGATTGAGTATGTGCTTATTGCTCAATTCTCTCTGAAGCATGGTGTAGCCAAGCGTCCTGTTGCTGTAATGCACTGCCGAAAAGTAGAAAACACAGGGCTTTTCGGTGTATTTCTGCAAAGCGGGGTGCATTATCCTGCGGTCAAAGACCACGCGCCTTTCGGCTTCGTGGTAATTCAGATCACCCACCTTTGAATTTGCAACTGCCAGTATCATTTTATCTGTGTAGCCGTCCAGCTCGGAATTATCAGCCGTCAGCCAGTCTGTACGCAGGCACAGACCGAAATTCAGGAAAGGCAGTGTCAGGTAGCTGTTGTGGTAGATATTTTCCATGCAGGCATCGGGCGTTTCGGAGGCAGTGAGTATCTCTGAAACGTAGTTCTCCATCAGCAGACCGATGTCGATATTGTCCATAAGTTCGGCCTCAGTGTAATTACGGCTCCTGTAATAAAGCGCATCTTTGAAAGCCTGCGCCGCTCTGCGCAGGTCGGGTTCGCACCCGCAGCTCATGGCGGGGTGGAATATCTTATCTGCCTGCGGTTCGTAGGGCTGTAAGGGCACATCGGGTTCTATTATCGAATGAATATAGTCCACCGCATCAGCGGCAGTTTTGGTAAAGTTAGACTCAAAAGAAGTCAGCGAGACTTCACCCAGCAGAGCTTCCTGCGTTGCCTCGAAGCCCACTGCTATTATATCATCAGGCACTTTCACGCCGTTTTTGACGAGCCTGTCTATCATGCCCAGCGCCATATGGTCACTGGCGGCTATGACAGCTTCGGGCATTTTACGCTTTCCCGAAAGTATCTCATCAGCGAGGGCTGTGCCGCAGTCATACCAGAAGTTGCCGTAGACGATATTCTCTTCGGGGACGGGCGCACCCAGCTTTTCAAGTTCATCAAGGAATATGGTCAGCCTGTCCTCAGCTTCATGGTTGCCTTTAGGACCTGTAAGAATGATTATATCACGCTTGCCGTGATGACAGACCACATGCCTGCATATCTCACGCAGGTTAAAATCGTTGCTGCTCTTTATTACCTTATGTTCACCGATGCCTGTACCCATGCAGACCACGGGGCATTTTGCGGCTTTGAGCATTTCTGCCAGATGCGGCGGGAATTCAGGGACGCTCTGGTCGGTCAGCGATATGGCATCTATCACGATGCCGTCAAAACTGCTGTAATCGGGCAGGTCATATATCATCCTTTCGCCGTCGGCATAAAGCTGGTGATAGAAAGCCAGCGGAGTCATCGAACCAAAGGCTGCCACGTTGTATCCGTATTTATCACATTGTCCGAATACACCTCTTGCTATGTTGTTGCCGTGAGTAGTTTCGGGCATAAGATTGAGCAGTGCTATCGTTTTTCGTTTTGACATAGACTTATCACCTTGATTTTTTATATAGTCAGTAAATAAATATGTCTTAATAGAACTTCTATTCTGTACATTATACCACAAAAAGGAAGATTAGTCAATTAAAAAAGATGTATTTATAAAATAATATGACTATCCCTTTAGCACACCACTGCAAAATACCTTTATCAATGAGGAAAAACTGAGTTGATGTTATCTTTCCCCCGCCGCAGGCGGGGGAAACAATACGAAAGAACAGCCATTTTGTATCATCAGCAATACACATCAAAATTGGGAGAAATAATATTACCATATTGAAACGGAACAGCGTGTCTTTTATATCGCGGTACGGGCATGTGCGGTGTGCTTCACGGAAAGCGTCGGGGGAGCGATGCGAAGGAACAGAAATTTTGTATCATCAGCAATACACATCAAAATTGGGAGAAATAATATTACCATATTGAAACGGAACGGCGTGTCTTTTATATCGCGGTACGGGCGTGTGCGGTGTGCTACGTGGAAAGCGTCGGGGGAGCTATGCGAAAGAACAGAAATTTTGTATCATTGGCAATACACATCAAAATTGGGAGAAATAATATTACCATATTGAAACGGAACGGCGTGCCTTTTATATCGCGGTACGGGCGTGCGCGGTGTGCTTCACGGAAAGCGTCGGGGGAGCGATGCGAAGGAACAGAAATTTTGTATCATCAGCAATACACATCAAAATTGGGAGAATAATATTACCATATTGAAACGGAATGGCGTGTCTTTTATATCGCGGTACGGGCGTGTGCGGTGTGCTTCACGGAAAGCGTCGGGGGAGCGATGCGAAGGAACAGAATTTTTGTATCATCGGTGATACACATAAAAAAGGGAGAGACTGTTATTGCGTGAAGTGATAATCATAATTGCCAATAAAATTGTGCTGAATATGTATGTTGTTACAAAAAATTAAAAATTGAAAAATAATTTAATTCAATCTCTTGACTTATTGTGTGGAAAATGTTATGATATGTTTACGTTGGAATGTATCAGTATTTAAGGCGGTGTATAGGTGTATAGCGGTTATTTGAGCGAGCATGGACAGCTCACTGATGAAGAGCTGGTTAAGCTGTCGGTGAATGACAAGGCTGCACTCAGCGCGCTGCTGGTACGGTACATGGGTCTGACGGAATATATCGCGGCAGGTCTTGCGCCGAGAGCAGGACGTGAGCAGATGATAAAGGACCTGGTGCAGGAGGGTATGATGGCACTGCTGAAAGCGGTGAACAGCTACCGCCCAGACAGAGGTGCGGGCTTTGCAACTTATGCGGGTGTATGCATAAGGCACAGCATGCTGTCATATATAATGCGTGACAGCAGGTACAGCGGGGTGCTTCCCGAAGAAGAGCTTGATAAGCTGACCGACCCGAGCGTTGAGGCTGACCCTGAGAGGGCAGTGATAGTGCGGGAGGAGAATGATGAGCTTTTTTGCAGGATAGAAGATGTGCTGTCGGACAGGGAGTGGCAGGTGCTGCAAAAGTTTCTTGCGGGGCTGTCACACAGGCAGATAGCAGAGGCGCTGTGTACTACCGAAAAATCTGTGAACAACACCATGCAGAGGGTGAGAAAGAAGCTGCGCGGGATATTCAGATAACGCCGTGAGCCTGTCAGAGGCAGCCGAAAGGCAGGCGGTGCGATACCGTTAACGGCGGAAAACCATTATTCTATTTTAAGATCGAGGTAAGAGAAAATGTACGAGGACAAGACATTAGTATGTAAGGATTGCGGTAACGAGTTCGTATTTACCGCAGGCGAGCAGGAGTTCTACGCTGAGAAAGGCTTCACCAATGAGCCTCAGAGATGCAAGGCTTGCAGAGATGCAAGAAAATCTGCGGGCAGAGCTGAGAGACAGACCTACACCGCTGTATGTGCAGCTTGCGGCGGCGAGGCTACTATCCCATTCAAGCCGCGTGAGGACAGACCTGTATATTGCAGCGAGTGCTTCGCTAAGATGAAGGAAGAGCAGTTCTGATAAAACTAACGTAAATGATGCGCCGCTGCCCACGCAACGGCGCTTTTCATGGTTTATTTAGGAGGTCAAAAAAATGGGAGTTCTTGAAAAGTACAGGGATCACAACCTGATAGCAAAGCTGCTTGCATATGTGCTGTTTTTTGATGCAGGCACGAGCATACTGAAAATGTTCATCAACATGATAAGGTGGGGGAGCGGGCTTTTCAGCATATTCACCATCATTTATCAGACAGTGCCCGTTATCGCGGGTCTGATACTGCTGCTGAACAAGCATCACGACAAGATATTCAAGCTGTCGTTTGCGGGCGCACTGGTCGTAACAAGGCTGATAATGCTCATAAGGACCATCGCATCGGGCAATCCTGCGGTGACTACGGTACTTGCCAGCTTTGTACAGTTCATACTTACTGTTGGTATCGCCGCTTACTATCTGGGTGTTATAAGACCCGCAGGCAGGAAAAATCACTTGATCGTCGTTTACGGCATAATGGGTATCGCGGCTATCTTCTTTATATTCCCCATAGGCAGCATATCGGTGGATATATTCGGCATTTGCGCTGTGATGGTGCTGTACGGCTATCAGGAGACAAGAGCTCAGGGCAATCAGGCTATGTATGTTTACGGCGGCATGATAGGTACTGCTTACTACATGGTATATACGGTTCTTGGCAGTCTGCTGGGACTTTTCTATGTTTATCTGCCCGGCTTCTTCAACTACACGAACTTCGTGCTGGTGATGCTTATGCCTCTGCTGGTATATGACAGGATCGTTCCCAATGAAGGTCAGTCGCTGATGCTGGACTTCGGTGCGCTGACAGGCGCTTCTGCACCTGCACAGTATGCTCAGCCGATGCAGAATGCTTATCAGCAGCCGATGCAGCAGAACAATTTTGACCCGATGACAGGTCAGCCGATAAACGTTCAGCCGCAGCAGAACAACTTCGACCCCATGACAGGTCAGCCGATAAACGCTCAGCCGCAGCAGAACAACTTCGACCCCATGACAGGTCAGCCGATAAATGTTCAGCCGCAGCAGAACAAGTTTGACCCCATGACAGGCAAGCCCATCGACCCTAACGGCGGTCAGTAAAAAAGATATTTGCACCCGCAGACGATGCGGGTGCTTTTTTGTTCCCCGAAAAAAGTCAAACGCACCTGCGAATGATACCGCAGGTGCGTTTTTGGGAATATTGGAAGAATTAGGATAAAGTCTTTTGTGGTTATCCCGCTGACACACCACAGAAACAGCGGCTATACAGAACTTAGGGTTCTTGGCGTATATCTTTTGTTCACCGCATTTTTAGTTGGTGTGCTAAAGGGAAAGTCATAAATTATTTTCGCAGTATTTTACCAGACGGTCGATGTTATCTGCGCGTTCATCAAGGAAATCGCGGATGCACTGTATGCTGGCATAGCCTCCGCTGACGGCATTTTCGGTGCTTCCCGTGTCGGGGTATCTTTCAAAGAACTGGTCGTACAGCGGCGAATATTCGTCCTCGAACGCCTGCAACTTTGCAAGCGCCGCCGTTTTCTCGAACTCGTTCTCGCTGAGTGAACGTATCCTGTCATAGAACTCGTTCCTGAAGCCCTCATTGGTCATCATGTAGGCGAAACACAGCACTGCGGGGTTGTTTGTGCCCATGTCCAGCAGACCTTTCGGCTTGTAGTTGTCTTCCCTGATGGTGTTGGTGGAGGCATCGCTTTTGCCGCTGATACCGCCAAACTCAACATCGTACAGCATAAAGCGGAAACGGCCGTCTGCATAAGGGTTATCGGGGTCTTTTTCGATGGTGCGCCACATCGACCAGTTTTTGCCGGGCCAGTCCCACTTATTGTTTATCCAGCACTCGATGGCGAAATAATCCATCACCGACTGAGGGTCTGCCAGTTCGCACAGTGCCGCATAGTCCTGATCGGAAGAAGCGTCCTTGTGCATGGCAAAGAATGAATTCAGGTCTGCAAGATAGTAGTTTTCGGGCTTGCCTTCGGGGACTTTGCCCTCGTCCAGCTTATAGCCCTGCTTGTAAGTTTCGGCATCGCCCTTGTAGACCACCACCTGCGATTTGTCAACGCCGTGTACATCTTCAAAGAAGTCGTTGGAGTAGTCCTCTTCCAGCACATAAAGTCCCCAGTATTCGCCGTTTAGGTAGACCACGCAGGGGCGGGAACGCTTTGTGTCGCAGGCAGACCCATGCACCAGCGACTGCCAGTAGGTGTCGTTGAACTTCGCGGTGAATGCGCAGTTGCCGCCTGCGCGAAGCACCAGCGTATCGAACTTATCCATGACCTCGCCCGCATCGTTGAGATAGTCCTCACCGAACACTGCATAGCGGAAGTTACTGCCGCCGTATTCCCTGCGGGCGTAAAGCCTCAGACCTTTTTGCAGGTCTGAACGGGAGTAGTTGCCCTGTATGCGAATGCCGCAGTCCTGCGAGAATTTTTCTTCTGCGCCGTCAGTGCCAAACTCCATAAAGCTGACAGATGCGCGTCTTTCCCATTCTTTGCCGCGCTGTTTGTAGTTTGCGTCCATCTGGCGGGCTTGTTCGGCATCTTTTATGCGATTGCGCTTGTTGCTGAGGAATTTCTCCATATCAGCATCAAAGAGGTCGCCCTTGACATAGATGCCTTTGGTGCTGTCAAAGAGGTCGTCATATTCCATTGAAAGGCTGATAACTGCAAGGTCGTGACCTGCGGCTTTACAGCTTTCGGCAAGCCCCTTGATATGTTCTTCGGGCGTGCCGATGAAATAGCTTGCGTTAGCTATGCCGCCGAAAGTGCCGTCGGCGCGCTTTACCGCCGCCCTTATGGAGGTACACTTATCCACCGCGCTGTCAGCGGGGGCGGAAACAGTGCTGACAAAGCCGTTCTTTTCGCTGTTGGGTTCGTTGAAATTGCCTGCTATAAGCAGAGGGTCAACAGCTGACACCACGTTCGGGTCGTTTTTTCTGTCGCTGACGGCTATGGCGTTTTCGTACTTCACTGCCGTTTCTGAGGTGGTGGGGTCACTGCCGTCTGTGGTGTAGTATATTTCGCCCTCTTCTGCCGCTGTAAGGCTTATTTCAAGACCTGCGGGGTAGACACCGCTTGCCTGTGAGAACTCCACCGATGGGGGAATGACCTCTTTTTCGTCTTTTTCGGACTTTTCGCCCTTGTCGGACTTTTCATCTTCATTCTCCGATGGTTTTTCCTCTGTATCTGGCTTTTCTTCCTCGTTTGAAGTTTCACCGCCCTCACTGCTGACGGTATTGGCGCTGTCAGCGGTTTTGGTGCTGTCGTTGGTGCTGTCAGCCTTGCCGCCGCATGATGCAAGGGTCAGCACAGCCATGACCAGTGCGATGAGTTGTGTGCCTTTTATTTTCATGGTTGACCTCCCATAAACTCACTTCTGTCTATCTCCCATAATCTGAAAATGACAAATCCGCCGTCTTCGAGGGTGTGGGGCGGGTGACTGCGCACAAATCCCTCACGCGCCGCCAGATACTTTTGAAGTTCCTCTTCGCTGTCGAACAGACCGTTTTCGTTCAGCCTGAAACTGTCAAACACAACGGGTATCTCGTTGTACACCGCCGAATAGTTGTCGCCGTCCGAATAGGCGTAGTCGTAGCCCAGAAAAGTCTTTTTCTGCGGCACATCTTCCATTATGGGCTGAGGGACACAGCTTTCGCAGAGTATCAGCCTGTAAGGTATGCCGCGCTTTTCGGCTTCCTCGATATATTGGCGGATATGCGCCCTGTCGGTGCAGGCGTTCACCCATTCGCAGTCACCGACATCGTAATAGGTCAGCCCGATGTTTTCATCGTAATACTCTTCAAAATTCTCCTCGTACCTGAGAAACCAGTTCTCGCCCACCGCACAGCTGAACCCGCTGCCGTCTATACCTCTGTAACCGCAGGAGTCATCTGTCTTTCGCTGGACTATTATGCCGTTAGTGTACATTACGACCTCCTATAAAAATATGAAAGCTCGCGTTTTGTAAAAAGTATACCAGATACAAAGCCGCTTGTCAATAACTTATAGCAATATTGTTTTGACTTTTCGCACTTATCAAAATATGCTGAAATGAAAGGATATTCGCGTGGGGCGCGGAGAGGAGAGGTGTGGGGTGTCATGGGGCGTGAGGGGGGATATTGCGGGGAAAGGGGCTTTTTCAGGGGTGGTGGGGTGAAAAAAGTGTTTGCTAAAGCCGGGTGGGAGTTTTGGGGGAGAGGTGCGGGGGTGTCATGGGGCGTGAGGGGGATTGCGGGGAAAGGGGATTTTTCGTGGGTGGTGGGGTGAAAAAAGTGTTTGCTAAAGACGGTGGGAGTTTTGGGGGAGAGGTGTGGGGTCTTTTTTGGGGGTGGTGGGGTGAAAAAAGTGTTTGCTAAAGCGGGTGGGAGTTTTTGGGGAGAGGTGTGGGGGTGTCATGGGGCGTGAGGCGGATATTGTGGGGAAAGGGGCTTTTTCGTGGAGGGGTGGGGTGAAAAAAGTGATTGCTAAAGCCGGGTGGGAGTTTTTGGGGAGAGGTGTGGGGGTGTCATGGGGCGTGAGGGGGATATTGCGGGGAAAGGGGCTTTTTCGGGGAGGGGTGGGGTGAAAAAGTGTTTGCTATCTGGCGATGCCGGATTTGTCGCGGCGGCGAATATGCGCGTGTGTGGGGTGTCTGTGTGTGGGTGGGGTGCGTGGCTTTTGGGGACTGTTGGTGGGGTGTTTGTCGCGCGGGGCGAGTTTGCGGGTGAGATGCGCGTCGGCTGTGGGGGTATGCAAAAAAGCGAACGCCGAAACGTTCGCTATCTGCCAATGCCGTATTTGTCGCGCAGACGGTCGAAGATGCGCGCGGCGGGTCTGACGAAGATAAGCAGGAACACTGCGTTTGACAGCATGTAGCTGACGGTGAAGTACGCTGATGCCGCCGTCAGACCGATGAAACGTTCTGCCGAAAAGCCGCCGCCCAGCCAAAGCATACTGCACACATCAAGGCTGACCGAGTAGAATGCTCCCGCAAGAATGCCGAAGATCGCAAGAAATACGCGGCTATTGCGGAGATGTCTGCCAAGCACGCCCGCCAGCAGACCTGTCAGCCCCCAGACCATCATCTGGAAAGGTGTCCAGATGCCTTGTGAAAAGTAGAAATTTGACAGGAATGCTGTCAGCGCACCGATGGTGAAGCCGCGCTCGCCGCCCAGATATATGCCTGCCAGTATTATGACCGCCGCGCAGGGCTTGAAAGCGGGCACAGCGGCGAAGATGAGCCTTCCCGCCACTGCAAGGGCTGTCATTACCGCCGTGAGAGCGATGTCGCCTGAAGTGTCCTGCCGTTTCTCAAAGCGTATCAGCAGACCGCCGCATATCGCCACCGCCGCCGAGCTTATGACCCAGCTTGCCGCCCTGTCCGCAAAGGCGGCACAGCCCGCACCGATGATGAACAGAGCCGCCGCCAGCAGTGCGGCGCTTTTTTTATCTATCATATGTGCCACCCCCGAAAGCCGCCTGCAAATGTTCGGTGAGATAGGCGTTTTTTACCATGCCGCGCGAGATACGTCCTGCGGCGGTGCTGTAAAAGCCTGCGCGGGCAAAAAAGTGCGGTGACGGCATAAGGCTTTCTGCTCTGCCGCCGCAGAAAACAGCACAGCTGTCGGCGTGACATGCGGCAAATTCAAGGTCGTGGGTGACTGCCAGCACTGCTTTGCCCTCTGCGCAGAGTTCTTTCAGCAGATGACCCATGCGGCTTGCAGAAATGGGGTCAAGACCCTTTGTCGGCTCGTCTGCAAGGAGTATATCGGGCTTACACAGAAGCACACGACCCAGTGCGCACAGCTGTAATTCGCCGCCGCTGAGGTCGTAGGGGTGCATATTGCCGAGATGTTCCGCGCCAAGCCGCGCGAGCATCTCTTCTGCCATATTTTCGGGCTTGCCCATCGCTTTGAGCGCATAGCGGTAATCTTCGAGGACTGTGGGCTGTAAGAAGAGGTCAGCCGCTTCCTGCGGGAGCATACCGACCCGCAGAGCCGCCTTTTTAGGGGGCTTGCCGCCTATCTTCAGCTTGCCTGCGCAAGGTCGCGCCAGCCCTGCCAGCACCCTCAGCAGAGTGGTCTTGCCGCTGCCGTTAGCGCCTGCCAGCGCGAGAAATTCGCCCTTGTGCAGAACGATGTCTGTGCCGTCGAGAATATCTTCGCCGCCGCGTGTGAAAGCGAAACGCAGACCGTTGGCTTCGAGGACTTTTTCGGTGAAAACTTTGCTTTTCGGCAGAGGTACTTCGTCAAGGTGTTCGGAGTGAGCCAGCATATCGCGGCCTTCGCGCACTGTCAGCGGGAGGGGTTCGGCATTGGCAAAAGCCCGCGCCGCCGCAGGTGCATAAGCCCTCACCGCAGGCAGAGCCGCCGCTTTGCGCGGGGGGAGGTCGGCGATGACATGACCGTTTTCGAGGAATATCACTCTGTCACACTCTGCAAACAGCTGTTCAGCCGAATGTTCAGCCACTATGACCGTCACGCCGAGTTCGCGGTTGACCCGCAGTATCAGCGCCGCCATGTTTTCAGCCGCAACGGGGTCAAGGCGGCTGAAAGGCTCGTCAAGCAGGAGAATGTCGGGCTGAACGACCATCGCGGCGCACAGGCTGACCAGCTGTTTTTCTCCGCCCGAAAGACCGTCAAGTTTGCGGGGGAGGAGTTTGCCCAGCCCGAAGCGCGATACCGTTTCAGCGGTCAGTCGCCGCACCTCTTCGGGTGAAAGCCCCGCATTTTCGGGCGCGAACATTATCTCACCGCGCACTGTGTCACTGACGAAGCCCTCTTCGGGGTGCTGTGGTACATAGCCCACTTTCGGCTGAGGGGCGGCGGCTTTTTCACCGAATATGCGTATCTCGCCCGAAACTTCGCCCAGCGGTGCTATTTCGGGCTTTAACAGCCGCAGGAGAGTGGTCTTGCCGCTTCCCGAACTGCCCATCAGCATGACAAGTTCGCCCGCCGCCGCAGACAGTCGGACGCCCTCAAGGGCGGGCTTTTTGGCGGTGTTATGCCGAAAACTCAGGCTTTTGGCAGATACAGCTTCCATTCGATGACCTCCTTTGCAAGACTTATGACCGCAGGCAGACCCGCCGCGCCGCAGATGACGGCTAGTGCGGGTTCATATCTGCCGAATTTTAATGCGGGGTAGAATTCTGTTGCGCCGCCCAGCGCCGCAAATACCAGTGAAGCCGCCGTCAGCAGGACTTCTGCGGCTGTGAGGATAATATCTGCGCGGCGCAGTTTTCGCCTGTCAGAATATGTCAGCCGATGCCGCCCGAAGCCCCGCGCGTTCATTGACCTTGCCGCGCCTGCCGCATTTTCAGCCGAACGCGCCGCGCATGCGGTGAACACTGCCATAGCTTCGCCCATGCGCCCTGTGGGGCTGTTGTCGGCAAAAAGACCCGCACCCCGCTGTGCATCTCTTATGCGGCGCTGAGTTTCGGCAAGGCGGGGAATGAAGCCCAGCGTCATGCTGACTGTCAGCGCAAGTTTCGGGGACAGCCTGCCCATCATGCAGAGCATCTCGCGCTCGCTGATGAGTCGTCTGCCTGCCGTCAGCCAGACTGTCACGCCGCCCAGCGAAAACCCCAGTTCAAGCCCATAGAGCATCGACTCCAGCGTGTAGGCTCTGCCGTTTACAAAGAGAAGAACGGTCATGCCGCGATGGGACACCAGCGGGTCGATGACTGCCATCAATGACGCTGTCAGCAGGGACGCGCCGAGCCATTTCAGCAGGCTTTTTCTGCCGTCTGTAAGACCGATACAGCAAAGACCCGTCACAAGTCCCACTGCCGCCGCTGTGACAGAACGGCAGAACATCAGTATGACCAGCACAGCCGCCGTCACAGCCAGCCGCGCTAAAGGGTGAAAAGCCTTCATCTGCCACCCCCGTAGTATTCCGTCACGTAGACAAATTCTATGCCGTCGCCCGAAACAGGCTGATATTCGCCGCAGTTGATGTCGGGGGCTGTGCCGTTGACTTTATATATCCAGCCCGACTGTGCGCCGTAGTCAAGTTCGTATATGCCGTTGATTCCGTCCACGTAGATGTTCCTGCCGCCGCTGTAGTCTAAAGAGATGCCCTCAGCCCTCAGCACACGTTCGACCACATCGAAAACGCTGTCACCCTCAGCGAGGGCATAGCGTCCGTCTAAGAGAACGCCGCCGTCGGGCACGGCAGAACTGTCCACCCGAAGTTCGATAAATGCGCCGTCTTTGGTTATTGCGGTGGGGTGAGCGGCGTAGTACTCGGCGGGGGTCTGTATGTCCACCGTCAGCAGAAGCGCCGCCGCCACAGCCGCGCACCCGCCAAAAAACAATATATCCCGCTTTTTCATGCCGTCACCTCTTTTCTTTTTGTGGGGCTGTCATGCGCCCGTTGCTGTAAATATCCGAATGCGCCGATCTTTAAACATTTTTCAGCCGCAAATGTTGATAAATAAGGAGAGTTCGGGGAAGTCCTGCGCCCGCATATCATCGGACTGCCTGCACTCTGCCCGAAACTGCCGCGCATAGCCTGTTTTTCAACATTTTCTTGATGTGAGTGTTGAT
>NZ_CACWPP010000115.1 GCF_902762735.1 uncultured Ruminococcus sp. | reverse complement strand
CAAAGCGGTCTTTTTGTGAACGGCATCTCCCCGCCTGCCTGACTTCCGCCCTGACCATCTCGATGATATACGCAAAGCGCATCTATGATGAAGAAAAGTCAAAAGAAAACAAAGCGTGAAAAAGATAAAGACCGCCTGCCCAAAATGGCAAAGCGGTCTTTTTGTGTTACGCTTTAAGATATGCAAGAGCTGTGTCGATAAGCATTTGAAGTTCGTCCTCTGCATGGGCAAAATCATCTGAGGGAAGTATCTCGCCGCCCACAAATTTTTTGCACATCTCCAGAAGTGCATGCGCATGGGTAAGATAGAACAGCTTGAAATTATCCAGCTTTTTTACAGAGCCGTCCTCAACACCGCGTAAATAGGCGCGTTCAAGCACAGGATAGAAGTTTATTACCGAACGTTCATACTCTTTCAGTTCTTCTTTTGGTATGCCCTCGCGCAGGATAAATCTGTCAAATTCATCTACCAGACTCATAAAATCCGCATGCGCCTGATACAGCACGATGAACATGCGCATAAGGTCGCCCAGCTGTTTTATGCCCATCTGACTTGTGAACTGCGGCGAATCGAAAACGCCGCTGAAAAGCAGTGTTATCCTGTTCCAGAGATAAGTCATCGCCTCAGTGACCATGCGTGGCTTTGTGCCGAAATAGCGGTAGAGTGTTGCCACGCCAACGCCGCTTGCATCGGCAATATCAGTCATTTTTACACTTTCGATACCGTTTTTCAGGAACAATTCGGCAGCTGCGGCAACAGCGCGGTCTGTGCGGCAGGCTTTTAAATTCTTCTGAGAAAGATCGCCTGATATCTCATCTTCCACTTTACAGCCCCCTATCTCTGAAATGTCAATTATCAGCTGATAGACAGTCTATCACAATTTTAACACTTTGTCAATAGTAAACGGATAAGTTTTATATTAAAAATTGTGATCATCCCGCTGATACACCAAAATAAACGATGTTATATCGGGATTTGAATACAGTTGGCGGTTATCTTTCCCCATTGATAAAGGTATTTTGCAGTGGTGTGTTAAGGGGATAACCATAAAAATTTATGCTGATACCGCCGCCAACCATGCTATAAAATCCTTCCGTCACACTGAACCCCCCGCCCCTCACCGTTACACCGACAAGCAAATGCTATCATTCAAAAACCGTACTTTTACCCAAATATCATCTTTACGGTTTGTATAAGTATATGATTTTTGATATAACTTGAACATATTTTATTAATTGTTGTACAAAAACGTGCAACTTCTGCCCTTTTAAGACTGATATTAGAGAAGTATGCACGCTGTTCACTGCCCTTATCGTTACTACGGAACGACCATCGGCAGAAACACTCCTGTACTCCCCGCAGCAGCTTGAAAACGCACCCAACATGCAAATCAAGTGACCCCCGCACCCCACCGCCTTTGCCCACGCCGCAGTGCATAAGAGGGGCAAACGCCGAAACGCGGTGTAATGACGAAGTTTAAAACCGCAACACCCACTGAAAGGGCACTTCCCGGGCGCTTACTTTTTTTGACGTGAAAGGTGCTTTATATTCTTGATGCGGATACGAATTCCCCGTGAGATACGCCGTGTCAGCAGACATTAAAAACAGTTTTACCCCGCCGCAGTCGTGTAAAGAAAAACCCTCATCATTAGCGGAGATCAAAAGTCCTGTAAAATGTGGAAAGACTGCACCTGTGTTTTCCTGATGCCTGCGGAGGGGAAAGCTATACGAAAACATCTATTTTGCAATGTGATCATCCCGCTGATACACCAAAATAAACGATGTAATATCGGGAACCAAATACAGTTGGCGGTTATCTTTCTTTCCCCCGCCTGCGGCGGGGGAAAGATAACATCAACTCAGTTTTTCCTCATTGATAAAGGTATTTTGCAGTGGTGTGCTAAAGGGATAGTCATATTTTGCAATATCAGCAATACATGTCAAAATTGGGAATATTTTTTTCTTATTGTTATTGACATGAATTGATATAAATGCTATAATTAATTTGTTGATAACTGACAAAAGGAGTGGAAATATGAACAAAGCGCTTAAATATATCACATGTTTTTTCAGTGCCGCTGTGTTCTTTGTGACTTTGCTTCCTGCTGATCTGAGATCTGTAAAGGCAGACAGTTTAAGTGAAGTCATACGCGGTAAATTATATGATTTTGGCGATGAGGAAGGCTATGACATCACATCGACAGTTTCAAATATCGTCGCTAATGAGAATAATTCCATCGGTTCGGTAACAGTTGAGGGCGACATGAAACAGCTTGAGGACAAGGACGGCGTACCCGCGTTTGAAGTCGCTGACGATACCGACCTGACCATTTTATTTGACTGTGAGGCATCGCGGCTTGAAAAGGGCGGCGAATGGCATCTTTCCTCTGACAGCGGCAAGATGATAGACGGTTATGACATTGATGAAAAGATAGGCACAGGTGTGCTTATGCTCCAGACCTCGCTGGACAACAAGCGGTGGGCAGTTAACACGGTGTATACCGATCTTCTCGGCGGAGATGATACTTCGATTACTGCAAAGACCGTCGCAAAAAGCAACGATATTCAGCTGACCAACGGCTGTTATTACCGCGTTGTGGCGGCGTATATGACCGAGTTTAAAACAGAAGGTCATTTTGACATCACCGACCTGACAGCCACTACTTTCGGGAGCAGTGACTATAACAGGTATGCTGAGGTCTATTCGTTCTATGCAAGCTATAAGCAGACCGCGAAAGAGACCGCTGAAAACGAAAAGTGCTTCAACATCGGTGAGACTGTTAATGCGGGCAGCGGTGACGGCTATTCAAAAAAAGGAAAGATAGACGGCGATGACCCCCATTACGGCTGGGAGATGGGCAGTTTTGTGCTGAGTGGATTTACAGAAAAGACAGATGACAATATTTTTCTGAAAAATTCGGGCGACAAGCTGGCGCTGACTTTCAACATGAAGCAGGATATTACCAGGCTGAACAATGACCCCGAACTAAGGGTCTGCCGCGATAAGGACGGCTATGACAGTTATTTCCAGACACCCAGAACAGACATGAAGCACGGTACGCTTATAATAAGGTATACAGACTATCAGGGCATCAGGCACGACCCTGTCATATATACCGATTATCTTGCGGCACTGGCATCACCTGCGGCTGATACCAAGGTAAAACTATTTGAAGAGGGCGACTATGAAGTGGCTCTGGATTATGAGATAGAGGACAGTTCGGGGGTGCTGAAAAATACTGAGGATTACCGCATAGCTTTCGATTTTAAGGTGAGAAACGGCAACTGTATGTTTTTCCCGTTTGATGCTGTGACCAACGATGAACTGACCGAAAGTGCGGTCACAGAAAACGGCTTTTATATTGATCTGGCAAAGTCGCGCTATCTGAAAATAAATGTAACGATGGCGCGTGTCATCAAGGGGGCGAAGGGCTACACTGAGGATATACGTTTCAGCCGTCCTGCAAAAGACGGTGAGAAGTATACAGAAGAAGGCATATACACCATCGAAGCCGAGAATCCTGCAACAGGCAAAACAGTCGAGAAGAAGATATATGTAGGAAATGACAGCGTACTAAAAGCTGCGGTCGATCCTGCAAATGCGGCTTACACGCTGGAAGAACTGGAAGCGATGGTCGGTGATGATGCAAATTCGGCTGAGAATGTCACTGCTGAGGGTGGAAAGAAAAAGCCTGTGCTGAAAGCAGTTGGCGTTGTGGCGGTGCTTATCGTCATAGTGGGGATTGTGTTAAGTAAGCTGAGGTAAGCGGGCTGAAAATTGTGGAATTTATGTCGGTGGTGATGATGCAAATTCGGCTGAGAATGTCACTGCTGAGGGTGGAAAGAAAAAGTCTGTGCTGAGAGTAGTTGGCGTTGTGGCGGTGCTTATCGTCATAGTGGGGATTGTGTTAAGTAAGCTGAGGTAAGGGGGCTGAAAAAGGTGAAAAGGATAATAGCGGGTTTTATGTCAGTGGTGATGATGCTTACGGGGTGCGGTAAAACGGTTGACACGGCAGATGAGTCTGTCAGTGAAAAGGGCGGCAATACGGCGGTGACTGAGGCGGCAGACGAAAAATATATCGAGAGCCTTGAGCTGACCGGCATTTCAGACCCTGAGCTGAGGCAGTATATGAACGATGCTGTGTACAGCGAACTTGAGGAGATATTCGCGGGAGATGACTATATCGTTGATGATATAAGTTCGGTATACATATCTAAGGAATATATTGAGGAGCTGGAATACAACACGCAGGCTAACATTTTCTGGGGGCACACCCTCAGTGAGCTTGATGCGGTGTTTGACGGCACAAGATATGTCTTTACTATGGACGAACAGGGTAAAAGTGCGGTAGTGCCTTTTGAGGAGTATGATGACAGCTATGAAGAGGTGCTGAAAAATGTGGCTGTCGGCGGCGGCGTGATACTTTTCTGCGTGACGGTATCAATGGTATCGGGGGCGCTGGGCGCACCTTCGGTAGTTACGATGTTTTTTGCGGCATCGGCAAGTTCGGCGACAAAATGCGCACTTTCTTCGGGCTTGGTCAGCGGAATTTCGGCAGGACTGATCACGGGATTGGAAACAGGTGATTTCGATGAAGCGCTGAAAGCTGCTGTCGTTGAGGGCAGTGAGAGTTTCAAATGCAGTGCGATCTCGGGGGCAGTCGCGGGCGGAGTGAAGAGCATCTATTTGATGACAGGCGCGGACAAGCCCGTTACAAAAATACCCACGCCGCGTCAGTCGGAACTTAATGTGCTGAAAAAGTACGGCGGGGAAGAGCAGGTATCCTATCTTAACGGCAAAAAGGTGAGTGCGGGGACTTTGGGTGCGACAAGACCCGATATAGTTACACAGATAGGCGGGCATACCGAAGCTATCGAGGTAAAAAACTATAATCTCGAAAAGAACCTTTCACGCCTTTGCGAGAAACTGAAAAAACAGGTGTCAGACCGTGTGGAAAATCTGCCTGCTGAAGTATCACAGCGCATAGTGCTGGATATAAGCGGCAGAGATTATTCTCCCGAAGTGCTTGAAAATGCGGCTGAAAAGATACATCAGGCGCTGGACGGCATATATCCCGATATACCAATAGACTTTTTCACGGCATAGCATGGATAATGGAACAAAATTTGCCTGTGTATTGCTTCTCCCTGATGAATTTGGGGAGGTGATACACAGGATTTTTTGTTTTCAGCGATATGCTTCAAAAATGGGGAGAATGGTGATATGTATGCGGTGTGGTGGGGGGGAGGTGGTAGCAGAGGTATTCTTTGGTGGGGAGAAAAGGGGGGTTATTTGTGTCGATTTTGGGGATTGATTTTAGAATAAGGCGGGGAGAAATATAAAAAGGTATTTTGTGGTATCGGCGATATGCTTAAAAAATGGGGAGAATGGTGATATGTATGCGGTGTGGTGGGGGTGGGAGGTGATAGCAGAGGTATTCTTTGGTGGGGAGAAAAGGGGGGAGGGTTTTATTTGTGTCGATTTTGGGGATTGATTTTAGAAATTAGGCGGGGAGAAATATAAAAAGGTATTTTGTGGTATCGGAGATATGCTTCTAAATGGGGAGAATGGTGATATTGATATGTGTAAAGTGTTAACAAAGAAATAAATATATCTGTCTTATGCTTCTAATTACAGCTTTCGACTTGATTTTTCTAATTAAATATGTTACAATATTATCGTATGATATATTATAGTGAGCATGGGTGAAATGATGCAAATAAGAAAAAGTAACTGTGAGGAAAGTTATGAATGATAATGATAACAGAAATATCCGTGATGACGGTGATGCTGTTAATGAACTGACACCTATCATAGACTACGAGGATCTGTCACATGTGGTGCTGAGTCCCGAAGAACAAGCCTATGAAGCGATGATAAGACAGCGCATACGAGAAAGACGGCGGGCTGCCGAACGCAAAAGGATAAAGCGCAACCGCACCGTCGCGCTGATATTGGTGATGGTCATTGTGCTGATAGTTTGCAGGAGCTGTTATGCTTCGCACAGAAAAAAGCGTGACGAGAAAAAAGCGAATACAGAGGTTTCGGCGGTGGAGAAAAACACTTCTTCAAAAAAGGAAGAAACTGACAGCGGGGCAGAAGTGCCTGCTAAAACTGCCGAGTCAAAGCCCGAAGAGCCTGCACATAAGATACGTGAGGTGGACGGTCTGACGTTTGTGGACGACATACTTATCGTAAACAAGACCTACTCTGTGCCCGATGACTATGCGCCAGGCATAAATTCGGCGGCACAGGCGGCTTTCGATGAGATGATGAACGATGCCCTCAATGACGGTGTGTACCTGTATGTTAATTCAGGCTACCGCAGTTATGACGAGCAGTACAATCTGTATTACAACTACGCTTACGACCGTGGAGTTGCCGAAGCTGACAAGTATTCGTCAAGACCAGGTCATTCCGAACATCAGGCGGGGCTGTGCTTTGATGTGAACTCCACCGAAAATTCGTTTGCGGGCACGACCGAAGCAAAGTGGCTTGCTGCGCACTGTTCTGATTACGGTTTTATAATACGTTTCCCGAAAGGCAAAGAGAAGTACACGGGTTATGAATACGAACCCTGGCACATCAGATTTGTCGGGATAGAGCTTGCAAAAGAGCTGACCTCTAAAAATCTCTGCCTTGAGGAATATCTGGGCTTGACCTCTGATTATACCCTTGCCAAAGAACCTGTCAGTCAGGAGAAAATGGCTGAACAGCTTGGCGTTACGGTGGGCGATCCCAATGAGGTCGATGAAACTGCGGAGACTGACAGCGGAAGTTATGATAATGGCGGCTATTATGATAACGGTGGTAATTACGACAACGGTGGTAATTACGACAACGGTGGTTATTACGACAATGGCGGCTATTACGACAACGGTTACGGATACTGATACGTAAGCGGGATAAAGACATTTACCCTGAACGAGTGCAGGGGCTGTAAGGTTTGCAACTGTGGGCGTGAAAGGTACGGAAATCAATGTAGATCAAGTATTGTGGTTATCCCGCTGACACACCACAAAAACAGCGGCTATACAGAACTTGAGGTTCTTGGCGTATGGCGCTAAATTATCCTTTTGTTTACCGCATTTTTAGTTGGTGTGCTAAAGGGATAGTCATATTAAGTATTGATCGTCCCTGCTTTGCGGGGACGATTTTTAAAGGAGGACAAAATGACAGAGAAGTTCACATACCGCGACAACAGGGTGTTGGGCGCGGGGGTTATGGTGTTAGGCGGCGGGTTCATGCTTCCGTTTTTACTGAACCTTTTCGGACTGCATATCGCGGTCTGCTTTGTTATAGGCGCGGTGTTCTTTGTCAGCGGGGCATATCTGGGATACAGGCTGATAGAAGTTAAGTGCGAATATTCTGCTGACGAACGGCAGGCAGTTTTCAGGGTGAACGGTGCGGAAACTGTGATACCCTATGATAAGATAAATGACATACAGTTCTTTGTCAGAGAACGCACATCTGTCATCGACCGCATGAATCAGAACCGCCCGTACCCCGAAGAGTGCATAAGGTTCGTTTGCACCGACGATGTGTACGAATTCAAAAACACTCTGCCGAGAGCGGCAAACGGTGTTGTGCCGACAGAACACAGCAAGTTTATGCCGCTGAAAGAGTTCATACTGTCACGCAGAGGGTGATGGGAGTTTATCGGCGGTGTCACCGTTAAAAAGATCGGGCTGCCCGAACAGGCGGAATAAAACAGGGGAGATGAGTTGTTTGAGAGAAAATTTTACTTTCAGGCTGTCTGCGGCGTGCCGCTTTGTCTTTGCGCTGGTAATGAGTTTGCTGATAGCTTTTACCCCCTACTGGGTAGGAGTGGCAACTGATGAAATGATGTTTGCCATATTAGCGGGCGTTATCGCTTTGGGGCTGACGATAGTGCTTGCTGCGGTGATGACCGATATGCCATGCAGTTTTGAAGCGGGCGAAAACGAAGTCACTTTCAAGGTGCTGTGGTTCAGGCGGGTGATACGCTATGAAGATATAACGGATATTGAGGTCACGCAGGAATACTCTGACCCTTTTTATACAAGAGAACGCCCTTATTACAGGGAGGATATAGTTTTTAAGACCAAAACGGGGGATATATCGTATTGGAGAAAAATGGATATAGAACTGTACGACACTGTCAGCGACCCGTCAAGTCTGCAAAAACAGCTGGAGGACGGGGCGTTTGTTAAGCTGAGAAAATATATCCTCGCCCGCAAAGCATGACCTGATTTTTATTGGCTGTTCACGCAGTATACACATTGATAATGTATGATTTAAAAAGAATTTATCTCAATTTGGTTGTGTATTGTTCCACCGCCGAAGGCGGGGGAACAATACGAAAGAACAGCCATTTTGTATCATCAGCAATACACATCAAAATTGGGAGAAGAATTTTTTTGAGTGTGCGCAGTGCGTCCACTTTGTTAAATATAGATAAGGGAGTTGACTTTTATGGCAAAGATACTTATAGTTGATGATGAAGCTAAGATACGTATGATAATCAAAGAGTACGCAGAGTTCGAGGGCTATGAAACAGCCGAAGCCGAGGACGGCATGGAGGCTGTGGAGATGGTCAAGAAAGATGACTACGATATTATCATAATGGATATTATGATGCCGCGTCTTGACGGTTATTCTGCATGCAAGGAGATACAGAAGATAAAAAAGATACCTGTTATCATGCTTTCGGCACGCGGCGAAGAATACGACAAGCTGTTCGGTTTTGAGATAGGCATTGACGACTACATGGTAAAGCCGTTCTCACCAAAGGAACTTATGGCGAGGATAAGGGCTGTACTCAACCGCGCTAAGGCTTCGCAGAAAACTGAAGATATTATAAGGTATCAGGGGCTGGAGATAAATTTCACTGCAAGAGAAGTCAAGATAGACGGTGAAAAAGTCAGCATGACACCTAAGGAGTACGACCTGCTGTTCTACCTTGTGAGAAATATGAACATAGCGCTGTCAAGAGAAAAACTGCTGGAAGAGGTATGGGGCTTTGATTTCTACGGCGATGACAGAACGATAGATACACACATCAAAATGCTGAGAAACTCGCTGGGACCGTACCGCAACCTTATCGTAACTCTGAGAGGAATGGGATACAAGTTTGAAAAGATCCAGTAAGCCGCACAAGGGCATCGGCGCGGTAATAAAGGACACTTTCAAGGGGCGGCGCGGCATACAGACTTATGTGTGGATATACTGCATGGCGCTGGTTTTGCTGATACTGGTGACTATCTGGCTGTTGCAGTACGTGTGTTTGTACAACTACTACCGTTCGGCAAAGATAAACAGCATCAGCCGTGAAGCGAACCGCATAATACAGGCTTACGGCACTCCCGAACAGGGGCATATAAACCGCACTGTCGCTTATGAGAACAGCTTATGCATAGTACTGACCGATGAGGACGGCAACCCGCTGACTTCCGAGAACAATCTGGGCGCTTATTCAAGGCTTTATGATGACATTGAGAACAACTATTCGATGTACATATACAAGCTGAAAAGTGAACTGCAAAAAGCCGATGACAACTGCTATACAGTCACCTTTGACAACGATCACCTGAATGTCAAGGAGATGATATACTGCGCGAAAGTCTACGTTGACGATGCGCCCGAACAGGTCTACCTGTTTATTGAATGCACTGTCGAGCCGATAGATTCAACGGTAATGATAATACGCGAACAGCTGATATTCGTGACGATAATACTGTTTGAGCTGGCTGTGATAATCTCGGTGTTCATCTCTACGAGGGTTTCGCGGCCTATCACGGATATTACCAAGACCGCAAAGCGTTTTGGTGAGGGCGATTTTGATGTCAAGTTCGAGGGCAAGGGCTACAAGGAAGTCGAACAGCTGGCAAAGGTGCTGAATGATGCGAAAAACGAGATACGCAAGGTCAATGACCTGAGGCGTGATTTGATAGGCAACGTTTCCCACGACCTGCGCACACCGCTGACGATGGTGAAAGCGTATGCGGAGATGATACGCGATCTTTCGGGCGATAACCCTGTCAAGAGAGCTGAGCATATACAGGTGATAATAGACGAGGCTGACAGGCTGTCGAACCTTGTTAACAATCTGCTGGAGCTTTCAAAGCTGGAAAGCGGCAATATGGAGCTTGACCTGAAAAAGTTCTCCATAGTGGACAAGCTGAAAGACTGCATGACCCGCTATCAGCTGGTGATAGAGCAGAACGGCTACGATATGAAGTTTGAGCCTGATGATGACAGGGAAGTTACTGCCGATCCCGACAAGCTGGATCAGGTAATTTACAACTTTATCAACAACGCCATAAACTACACGGGCGAGCATAAGGTGATACGCATAAAGCAGATAAACACCGAAAAAGCTGTGCGCATCGAAGTCGAGGACAACGGCAAGGGTATCGCGAAAGACCTTCTGCCAAAGGTTTTTGACAGATACTACCGCGATGCGAAAGTCAAGCGCGATGTGGTCGGCACGGGGCTGGGGCTTGCGATATGCAAGGAGATACTCAAGTGTCATAATTTCCCGTTCGGCGTGAGGTCGGAAGAGGGGAAAGGCTCGACTTTCTGGTTTGAGATACCTGTTACGACCGAAGAGGTCAAGGATAAGCAGAAGTCAAAGAAAAAAGAAAAAGAGAGCTGAAAAAAGCAGAGCTTCATCAAAAAATGAAGCTCTGCTCAGTCTGTCGCAAAAGTCTACCCGAAAGGGTAGGCTTTTTTGAATAAGTGTGGTATAATAAAGAGGGGTGAAAAAGATGCTGGAAAAGAAAACCA
>NZ_CACWPP010000114.1 GCF_902762735.1 uncultured Ruminococcus sp. | reverse complement strand
TCGTGCCCCTGTTGGTGATTTGAATGTTGCTTACGAAGAATGTTGTATCGGGCGTTGTCTTGCTGCTATCCACTCTAAGGATAACCGCCAATCTTTTGTGCTTTATACTTTATTCACCTTGAAAAAACAGCTCGATGTGTTCAATGGTGAGGGTACTGTTTTCGGCTCTATCAATAAGGAATCCCTTAATTCTATGGAAATTACTATTCCACCGAGGGAGCTTATGGACAGATTTGAAAGCACTGTAAGTCCGGTAGATATGGCTATCCGCAACAATTATGAGGAAATATGCAGATTACAAGCAATAAGAGACACACTCCTGCCAAAGCTGATGAACGGCGAGATCGACGTGTCGGCGGTCAAGATCTAGAGCACGATCACTTATAACAAAAAGGAGAAATGAAAAATGGCAAAAGTAAGCGTGGATATTGAATATATTAAAAAAGGTCTTTCAATGATCGGCTATAATATCAGTGATTGCATCGAGCGCAATAACAATGGTCTAAACTGGCAGTTAAAGTTCAATAATAGTGGGGCTATTGTGACGATCTATGATACAAATAAGAGAGGGAATACGGTCGTTAACGGCAAACTTGAAGAAGGTGAAAAGAATGGTCTTCAGGATCTAGTAGAGCGTCTGAAACACAAGGAATTTGAAGTGGATCCTCTGAACCCGACCATAATTGAATTGATCGACCTGCACACGGAAGGTCCATTCTATGATTATAAACTGGAAATGCACACAGATATGGCTAATTTCTTGCACGATATTCTGTGCCTCTCAAATAATACTGAGAACAAGGATGCTTATCTGATATATGGTGTTAATGATCAAGGGCAAGTTGAGGGGCACTCAACAGAAATAAGACTTGATCATATCTTGGATTTTCTAAAAACACAGCATTTCGCTGGAGGTCATATGCCGGAACTAGAAGTAAAACCGTTATATTACAAATACAAGATGATCTTTGTATTAGTTTGCAAAGCCTCAAAACATGTTCCGTTTTATCTTACAGAAAAATATAGAGGTGTATTTGATAATCAAATATACACAAGAGTTGGCAATACCAATACTCCCAAGAATCAGCACGCAAATTATAACGATGTTGAAAAGTTGTGGAGGATTCATTTTGAAAGGGAGAATGATTATTAAAAGGAGATGAGCTTCAATGCCTTTCACCGAAGCCGACTACGAAAAAGCCATAATCCAGCTTTTCGAGGAAATGGGCTACACCCACGCCTACGGTCCGGCGATCGACCGTGACTATCGTATCCCGCTGTATATGGACGAGCTGACGGCATCACTCTATCGGATCAATCCCACACTCCCCGATGATGCGATCAGCGATGCGCTTTTTAAGCTCCAGAATTTTGAAAACGGCGAACTGGTGCAGAAAAACGCTGTGTTCATGGACTATCTGCAAAACGGCATTGAAGTCCGCTATACCGACAAAGGCGAGGAACGCTCTGCGATATGCTACCTTGTAGACTACGCAAACACGGACAACAACTCCTTTATTGTGGCGAATCAGTGGACTTTCATCGAGAATGACGAGAAGCGCCCCGATGTTCTGCTGTTCATCAACGGTCTGCCCGTGGTGCTTATGGAGCTGAAATCTCCGTCCCGTGAGGAAACGGACGCTTCCGAAGCTTATACGCAGATCAGAAACTATATGCACTCCATTCCGTCTATGTTCATCTATAATGCGATCTGCGTTATGAGTGACCTCTCGGAGAACCGTGCAGGCACGATCACTTCGGGTGAAGATCGCTATATGGAGTGGAAAACAAAGGACGGCAGTTACGAAAATACGCAGTTTGCCCAGTTTGACACATTCTTTGAGGGTATCTTCACAAAAGACCGTCTGCTCGATATTCTGAAAAACTTTATCCTGTTCTCCAATGAGGGCTTGCAGAGCTACAAGATACTTGCTGGCTATCATCAGTATTTTGCCGTTCGCAAGGCTATCGAATCCACAAAAAAAGCAACTGTCACCGACGGTAAGGGCGGTGTGTTCTGGCATACGCAGGGTTCGGGCAAATCGCTGTCTATGGTGTTCTATGCCCATTTACTCCAATCTGCCCTTGAAAGCCCGACTATCGTTGTTATCACGGACAGAAACGATCTTGACGATCAGCTCTATTCGCAGTTTGCGAAGTGCAAGGCTTTTCTCCGTCAAGAGCCTGTCCACGCCGAGAGCCGTGAACACCTGAAAATGCTCCTTGACGGTCGCAAGGCTAACGGCATTATCTTCACAACAATGCAGAAGTTTGAGGAATCGGGCGAACCGCTGTCCGAGCGCAGAAATATCATCGTCATGGCTGATGAAGCACATAGAGGACAGTATGGTCTGACCGAAAAGATCAAGATGACGAAGAACGAGGACGGCGAACTTGTTGCCCGTAAGGTCATCGGCACGGCTCGAATAATCCGTGATACGCTCCCGAATGCTACATATATCGGCTTCACGGGTACTCCTATATCAAGAGAGGATAGGAACACCCGTGAGGTGTTCGGTGACTATATCGACATTTACGATATGACGCAGGCAGTCGAGGACGGTGCTACTCGTCCTGTTTACTACGAGAGCCGTGTCATGAAACTGAAACTCGATGAAAACACGCTGAAACTGATCGACACCGAATATGAGATCATGGCACAGAATGCCGATGCCGATGTGATAGAGAAAAGCAAGCGTGAGCTTGGACAGATGGAAGCTATCCTCGGTCACGATGATACGATAAAGTCCCTTGTTGACGATATTCTCGATCACTATGAGAAATATCGAGAAAACTTGCTGACTGGAAAAGCGATGATCGTTGCATACTCCCGTGCTATCGCTATGAAGATATACAAGCGCATTCTTGAAATTCGCCCAGGGTGGGAGGAAAAGGTCGCTGTGGTCATGACGGCTTCTAACAAAGATCCGGAGGAATGGCACAGTATCATCGGAAACAAGCGTCACAAAGAGGAGCTTGCTACAAAATTCAAGGACAATGACAGTCCGCTGAAGATCGCTATCGTGGTCGATATGTGGCTGACGGGCTTTGATGTGCCGTCCCTTGCAACGATGTACGTCTATAAGCCGATGATGGGCTATAATCTGATGCAGGCTATCGCCCGTGTCAACAGAGTGTTCCGGGATAAGGAAGGCGGTCTGGTCGTTGATTATGTTGGTATCGCCGGCGCATTGAAGCAGGCTATGAACGATTATACCGTTCGTGACAAGAAGAACTACGGCAATACCGATATTGCAAAGGTCGCATATCCGAAGTTTCAGGAGAAACTGCAGGTCTGCCGTGATCTGCTCCATGAATATGATTACTCCGCATTTTTCGGCGGTAATGAGCTTACGGCAGGACGCACGATCACAGGTGCGGTCAATTTCCTTATGGACAGAAAGAGAGAGAAAGACAGAGAAAGCTACCCCAAAGAGGCTCTGCTGCTGAAACAGGCACTCTCGCTGTGTTCCTCTATCGCTGAGGAAGATGAGCGTGAAGAAGCCGCTTTCTTTGAAGCGGTGCGTGTCCTGTTGATGCGTATACTCAATCAGGGTGGAGGCAAGAAGCTCTCGCTCCCTGAGATCAATGCTAAGATCAATGAACTGCTGAAACAGAGTATCAAGAGTGACGGTGTTATCAACCTTTTCTCCGACAAGGAACAGGACTTCTCGCTGTTTGATCCGAAATTCTTGGAGGAGATCTCCAAAATGAAAGAAAAGAACCTTGCTGTTGAGCTGCTGAAACGCCTGATCGCTGAACAGGTGCATATCTACAAGCGGACAAACCTCGTAAAATCCGAGAAATTTAGCGAGATCATGCAAAGTGCTATGAACCGCTATCTCAACGGTATGCTTACCAATGAGGAAGTCATTCAGGAGATGCTCAACCTTGCAAAGCAGATCAGAGAAGCCCAAAAAGCAGGCGAAGATCTCGGTCTGACCGCTGATGAGCTTGCTTTCTACGATGCACTCACACAACCGCAGGCAATCAAGGACTTCTATGAGAATGAGGAACTTATCGCTATCACAAAGGAGCTTGCCGATACGCTCCGCCGTAATCGAACGATCGACTGGCAAAAGCGTGAGAGTGCAAGAGCCAGAATGCGTATGATGATAAAGAAACTTCTGAAAAGTCATCGCTATCCGCCCGAGGGTATGGACGATGCGGTTGCAACTGTTATGCAGCAGTGTGAGCTGTGGGCTGATAATGTCATGAGCGTATGACGAGCTGATCAAAGATGTATCAGAAACTGACAAAAGGGGAAATAGGGTATTGTCTGAGGTGATCAAACATGGCTTTATAGCTGTCAAAGATAGTTTCACAAATAAATGGTATGCCCCACAAGAAAGGCAGTGTATCATCCTATGGCGATCAAAGAAAGATACCGCAGCTATAGTTCATCCTCCCATGCGGAAAGCCCATCGTTCAAAGCCACCCTGTTAACGATTGCAGCAATCGCTGCTGTCGGTCTTCTGTTCTTCGTTTTTGTCACGGTGCATCCAGTGCATGATGTTGGCAGTCTGCTTTTGCTGCTCATGCTGTTTGTAGCTGCGATCTGCTTTTTTGTCAACTACGTCAGCCGTGCAAAGGACAGTGGTTTCGTAGCAGATGACGCAAGCGTTACCTTTACACGGAAATTTGCTAAGGATATCACCATTCCCTACATAGATATCGACACCGTTGCAGTTTACACTGAGCGTAAAAGCGGCAACGGGAAGGCCGGATCATTTTATGTTGAGACCATCCTGATCACTACACTTGATGGTCAGGATCATAAATTCAAGGCAGTGATGGATATCCGACCGAATGGCAGACTTGAAGCCACCGGTTTCATGGATAAAATGCTAGAGATGGGGAAGTTCAGTGTGCTGAAGAAACACATCGAACTGCAAAAAGCACGATAGGAAGCCTGTTGTGGGTAGTACGGAATCACCATCATGAGGATGGGGCCTCCACATCCATCGATCATTTTTCAACTGAGTTTCAAACGATAAGGAGTACGATGATCACATGCAGATCTGGAACCCGTGGCATGGCTGCCATAAGATCAGTCCGGGATGCGCGAATTGTTATGTATATAGGCGCGATGAGAGCATCGGCAAGGATGCATCGGTCGTTTCCAAGACCGGCGACTATGATCTGCCGCTGAAAAAGAACCGTCAGAAGGAGCATAAGCTGACGGCGGCAGACGGAATCGTGTTCACCTGCATGACATCCGACTTCTTTCTGGACACGGCGGATGACTGGCGGCAGGGATGCTGGGATATGATCCGGCAGCGCCAGGATCTGCGATTCCATATCATCACCAAGCGGATCGACCGCTTCATGCAGTGCATCCCTCCGGACTGGGGCGATGGATGGGAGAATGTGACGATCTGCAGCACCTGTGAGAATCAGGATCGTACCGACTACAGGCTCCCGCTCCTACTCGAGCTGCCGATCAAGCACCGCGAGGTGATCTGTGAGCCAATGCTCGAAGAGATCCACATGGAACGGTACCTTGCATCGGGTAAGATCGAACATGTCGTCTGCGGCGGGGAGTCCGGGGAGCATGCAAGGCTCTGTGACTTTCGCTGGATCCAGGAGGTCCGGCGGGAATGTATCCGAAATGGCGTGCCGTTCACCTTCAAGCAGACCGGCGCCGTTTTTCTAAAGGACGGAAAGCTTTATCATATCGACCGGAAGATACAGATGCAGCAAGCGAAACGCTCGGGGTACAGCTATGTCCCCGGGACTGGCTCGGCAGATGCGATCCGGTATCAGCTTCCGAATCGAGCCGTTTTGTTCGACCGTTTGCGCGGTTCGCAGTTCAGGAGCCGCTTCCATCTGTCCGACCAGGATAGGGCGTATATCGCCGAAAAAGGCTTGGACACGATACGTCGTCACGCGCAAGAGTTCGTTGCCAAACGGCTGTCTGCGGAGAATCCCGACCATGACGGCAAGCAGACACCGATGAAGGGACATCCCGTTTTTCTTGCGCAGCACGCGACTGCCTGCTGCTGTCGTGGGTGTCTCGAAAAGTGGCACCATATCCCAGCCGGAAAGGTGCTCGATCAGGAGGAGCAGAATTACATCGTTGATGTGCTGATGGATTGGATCAGTCGACAATTAGGATGAACTTGTGGTGGAGCGAAGCCGCATGTCGGCGCTCTGTCCCTACCGCGACCCAAAGGAGGAGACTGATTTGACAAACAAACAATTCTGGAAGAAACTAGCCGACATCATGAAGAAGCCGCAGAATGATGTGACAACCATCGAAATGATCCAGACGCTCCTGCAAGCGGGCGATGAAGATCTTGCCGTCCTTGCCCTGTGTGTGCAGGAGGGAAATGATCCTAACGGAGCTCGTCAGCTCTATGCCGGTCCGAGCAATGAACGCATCATGCTCTGCTATACAAGTGAGGACGAGGCAAAGAAGGAGCGTAGAATGCTCCCGAGCGGGGATAAGCGCAAGATCAAGTGTCTGCCGCTGCGTGTGAGAGATGTCGTCAACAATGCCTTGATGAAGGATAGCATCGTGGCGTTAGCCTTTGATCCGGAGAATAAGCATGGGTACATCCTCCCCAAACAGATGATAATGATGGTGGTCGAGGTCATGGATGATATCGAAAGCGGCCGCATCGATCCCAAGGACTATATGCGTCCGGGTATGGGCGGAGCTGGCCTGCCATCTTGATATGACCGCTGTGGAAGAGCTTTGATACTGCGGAGCAGCCAGATACATACTACCGCAGCAGGAGGCCTCGCTCTGAGGATCGCAGTCCCCTTTGTGATCTACGATCGGATAAAAACGGCAGTTCCTCTTGTTTTTTCGATACAGCTGTGATATACTAATAGTAAGATGCAAGACCGATGGCACTCGTCAATATGAAATATCGAAAGGAGCATGATCATGTACTTACTGAACGGCAAAACACCAGCAAAACTGGAAGCGATCAGCTTCTCTGACCTGCAATGGAAGGAATTGGAGGGGAAATATGCTGAATCTTACAATTGAACAAAAGCCGATCGCCGCCCTGTTCAGCGATGCAGATACAGATTTCCTGATTCCTGACTATCAGCGGCCCTACGCCTGGGGTGAGACGGAATGCCAGACGCTTTGGGATGATATCAAAGCATTTGCATTTCCGGATGATGACAGGACAAAATTCAACCCGAAGGAGAAGTATTTTCTCGGTTCGATCGTCACGTTTATCAACGATGAGACCGGAAAGCAGGAGATCATAGACGGTCAGCAGAGACTGACAACATTGATGCTTCTGCTCCGTGCTTTCTACGCCCGCTTTGGGGGAATGAAGGATTCGGAATCACAAAAAACAATGGAGAGTATCGGAAAATGCATCTGGAAAACCGATGAATTCGGCAACCCGATCAAGTCCGAATTGAAGATCATGTCTGAGGTCGCATCGGATGATGATAAGGATGAATTCCTGTCGATTCTTCAAAACGGTGCGGCACCGAAGGATACTATGAAAAGCAGATATGCAGAGAATTACCGGTTCTTTCAAGAGCGAATCGAAGAATTCCTGCAAGTGTATCCGGGCTATTTTGCATATTTACCGATTCGCATTTTGAACAACTGCATTTTGCTGCCGATCAAGACAGAGTCACAGGGGGCGGCGCTCACGATCTTCTCTACCCTCAATAATCGCGGTATGCCGCTTTCCGATGCAGATATCTTCAAGGCACAGTTTTATAAATACTACTCCGCACTCGGAAAAAAACAACAGTTTATCGCACAGTGGAGGGAACTCGAAGAAGCCACTGCTAAAATTTTCCATCCGATCACCGGAACACCGATGGATGAACTCTTCACCCGATATATGTATTATGAGCGTGCGAAACAGGGAAACAAAAACTCTACCACCGAGGCACTGCGTAAGTTTTACGAGAAAAATGGATACGCTCTTTTGAAGAATGAAACGACATTTCAGAATCTGATCGACCTATGCACATTCTGGACAGATGTTGCAAATCAGAATCCGGAACGCTTTTCAGAGAGAGTACTGCGGCGCCTATTCGTGCTGAATTACGCGCCGAACGGTATGTGGACATATATCGTCTCTGTATACTATATGCATAAGCGAGACGATAACGGTGCGCTCGATGATACTGAATTCTATGAGTTCCTGAATCTCATCACAGCATATATTTGGACATATGCGATCATCAATCCGGGTGTAAATGCGCTCAGAACGCCTGTCTACGCGCAGATGGTCAATATTGTGAATAACGATCCGATAGCATTCACTGGATTTGATCTTGGTCATGTGCAGACAGCATTCCAGAACTTTACCTTCAAAAACGGAAGGCCGATCACAAAATCCATGCTTGCTTGGTGGGCTTTCCACGATGATACGCAGGGGCTGCTCTCTCTTGAGACCGCCTTCGAGATCGAACATATTTATGCAAAGAAGCGTGCAGAGAAGGAACCGTTGAAAGCAGAACGTAATATCGAATCGCTCGGAAATAAGGCTCTGCTTGAAAAGCGGATCAATATCAGAGCATCTGATTACAGATTCTCAGATAAGATCGGCTTCTATTTGGGTACGACTGGCAAGAGACAAAAAGATGCAACTAAGATCCAAGAGCTTTTGACCCTTGCTCGATCCAGAACAGACTTCACAGAGGCAGACATTGTCGAACGTGAAACTGAGATCATAGAGTCATTCATCAAGTATCTTGCAAGCAATAAGCTGGCTGTCTGACAGAAAGAGCATTGTCGTGACAAAATAGACTTTTCTCTGACGTGAGTCTAGTATAACCTCGATTTCACGCACCATACACGAACCTTTCATCAGCCTAACAAACCAAAACCCGCGCGCTCAAGCTATTTTTAAGATACCTGCGTTATCATAGTATCATAGAAAGCAAACAGACCTTTGACTATGACAAGGAGGTATCATCATGAAAAAGTACAGGAAACTGTCCGCATTCGCATTGGCGCTCGCGCT
>NZ_CACWPP010000113.1 GCF_902762735.1 uncultured Ruminococcus sp. | reverse complement strand
TTACTTGTTTTTTTGCTGTTTTTGACAGATATTGGCTGTTCACAGCATGATTTAACCCCATATCCGAGGAGGATATGGGGTTTTGAGACAGACTGAGCCCTCCCGAAGTTTGGGAGGGCTTTTTGATATTTTCAGATCTGTCTGTCAGGGAACATTACTTAACAGTAACATAGAAAGCGTGCTTGAACACGTCAGCCTTTACCCATTCGCCGTTGACCTTAGCCAGAACCACCAGTCTGTAAGTGCCGTTGGCTACCTGAGGAGAGGTCCATGTGTGAATGCTTGCATCTAACTGCTTCTTGACTACCCACTTGTTAGCCTGGTAAACGCCTATACCGTACTTTTCAGCGCCGGGAACAGCGTTCCACTTAAAGCCGATCTTGCCGTTCTTAACCTGAGTCTGAACAACAGGGTAGAGGTTGTTTGTATCAGCCTTGTTGGGAGTTACGGTTATAGCATTTGAATAATCGAGGTTCCACTTGCCGTTCTCCTTGACAACCACAGCTACCTGATAATTTGTGCCTGCTGTCAGACCTGTCAGAGTGTAGGAAGCAGAAGTCGTTTCAGCGACCTTAGCCCAGCTGCTGCCGTTCTTCCTGTAAACAGCATAAGCCTCAGCGCCGCTTACAGCTGTCCATGTCAGCTTAACACTGCTGTCTGCGGGGGTGTATTTAAGACCTTCAACAACAGAAGGCTCGTCGATCGGTTCATTCTGATGAGCTTTTTTTCCGCCGTCGAGGTTGCTGCCTTCGGTGGAAGCGTAGTTAGCATAGAAATCGTTCAGCGAGATACCGTCTTTACCCAGTGCTACCTTGTGGTCGAGACCAATAGGCTTCTTGCTGGTCTGGGTTTTCCAGATAGCGGGATAGTAATAGGTATCGTACTTCTCGGTATCCCAGTTGATGGTAGTCTTGCCTTCCATAGTGCCGTCAGCGTTGCGTACTACGCCGAACTGTATGTCTTTCCACAGTCCGCCTGTGTCGCCCGAGTCGTCGTTCAGGCACCAGAAGGTGTGGTTGATGTGATTCTTTATCATATAATCGCGCAGGAGACCCAGCCACTTTTCGTTGTCGCCGCCGTCAAGTCTGCCGCCCCATTCACCTATCAGCAGGGGATACATGTCCTTTTCTACCAGATATGCCCAAGTGTCATACCAGTAATCGTCAAGCAGAGTTTGCTCAGTGAAACCCTTGTGGAACCAGGGCTGGTCACTTACTACGGGACCGTAATCGTGAGGAGAATAAACTATCTGGCTTGTGCCTGTCTCAGGCAGTACGGGGTACTTTGCAACACCGCGCAGGTTGCCGCCCCACCAAGCGCCGTGACCCTCAAAGCCTTCAACGCCCTCGATAAGGATAAGTGCATTGGGGTTCTTTGCGAGTATGGCATCAGCGCAGTCCTGTGCGGCTTTCTTCCAGTTGTTGGGTGCGTCGGAATTATCCCAGATAGCGTCAACAGGTGCGCCGCCGTATTTGCTGTGAGGCTCGTTCTTCAGGTCGAAGCCTATCAGCGTATCATCATTCTTATAATGATCGGCAGCCCATGCCAGAGTTTCTATCCACAGATCGGTCGTAACTGTGACATTCTTGCCGTCACGTCCCTTGAAACTCTTGCCGTACCACAGACCGTAGTTGTGACCCGAGTTGTTCGACTCAGGGCTGTGAATGTCAATGAAGCACTTAACGCCGTACTTCTTGCACTTTGCGAGCAGTACCTCGAAAGTCTGCTGGCTGTTAGCTATCTTGCCGTCGATGATAAGGTCAACGTTGATGGGATAGTTAGGGTCATCGTTAGGATTTACGCTGGAGATAGGGTCGGGATCACCGATCATCCAGTTATAGAGCAGTTCGGTGGAGACAGGCAGTCTCAGCACGTTAACGCCGTGATCTGCTATATCCTTTACCATATCGTCTATGTCACCGCTCCACAGATAGTGAGGTGAACATTCGGTACAGTTGAAGCCGAACCAGTTTGCGCCTGTCAGCCAGACCTCATTGCCGTTCTTGTCGTACAGGCGGCTTCCCTCAGCGTGCAGCCAGTCATCATTTGTGTCGGATGCAGACGAAGCAGCACTTGCTGTCACAGCCGCAGGTATGCTTCCCGCAACACAAGTAACGGACAGTGCGGCGATAGAAGCAGCCGCTGTGATCTTCTTGATAATATTGTTCATAAAATATACCCCCTCCTGAAAATGCCGAAAACGTTTTCATTTTCGGTTCTCTCACGTTTCATTTTATCATGTTAATTATAAAATGTCAATATAAATATTGTAAACTTCAATATAAATCGCGGTGAATGGTTGAATTATTTTAAACATATTTACGCCGACTTGTGATATTTAACTAAAAAAAGTTACTTAAAATTCGTATCAACAGGAAGTTTTTCCGATCAAGCGGCAAAATCAACCAAATGACTTGGGTGCAGTTCGTGATAAGTCACAAAAACACAGCCGAAAAACTGTTTGCATGACGAAGATATTGCACTGACCGTGAATATCACAAAGCATGACAGAGATGCGAACTGTGAAATGTGAAAGCAGAACGGCTTCCGATGCGGTGCATAAATTATGGTATCAATATAGAACTGAAAACAGCAAAAATCAGCGCAGCATTTTCAAAAAGTGAATTTGTTAAAAGTATACTCAAAATGACCATTCGTCATAATAAGCCGAAAATGTTAGCTTTCGGATACTTTACCTTATTTTATAAAAGTAACAGATATGAATAGATATTTTTAGTCAAAATATTATTAAAAATATCTTGACAAGCATTCGTAAAGGTGATATAATCGAAAGTGGAAAAAATTATATTTTGTCAAAATATTGTAACAAATGTTGACATCGAGTGCGCCCCGTAAAAGGGCAGACACAGTATTAAGAAGGGAGAGCCGGATTATGACCTCGGGTGAAGCACATAGTTATTACGTAAGCGCCAAATCGAAATATGAAGAGGCGATCTCTGAAAAGAATGTTTGCAGTGATAACTATTACAGACAGGAAGTTATAAAAAGAGATGCTCAGACAAGGCTGAACAGTTTTACGGCAGACAGAACACGCTTTTGCACCGCGAAAGAAAACCTTTCCAAAACAGATGTGCGCGATAAAGTCGATACAGATATGAATAATGTAAATACCGAGATGGACTTCGCGACAGAATTCTTCAAAAAGATCGGCGAGTCCAGCACGGGCACGATGGATCTGACAAAACACATAATGAATGATGACGAAAGAACGCATACCAAAACCGTTGTGGAAAGGATATTCACCAATCTTCAGAATGCCAAGAACAAGGTAAATACCAGGATCGAGGAGCTTAACGAAGATATTAAAAGGACCAACGGCGAGATAGATGCGGCTGATACAGAAATGAGAAGGCTGCAGGGTCTCATAAGCTATTGGGAGGATGTTAAGAACCAGAAATCAAGTGAGATGGAGATGTATCTTTCGCTTGAACGCCGACTTGCTGCCGAAGAAGAAGAGGAAAGACGAGAGGCAGAAAGAAGAGCGGCTGAAGAAGCAGCTGCTGCGGCTGCCGCAGAAGCATGATCTAAAATGACGTGATGATCCGCTGCATCTGCTGCGGTTTTGCGGCGTTTGCACGGATGTGTTGTGGTAAACGGCAGGGAACTTCACTGTTTGCCGCTCGCGGATACAGGCGGCGAAGGTGAGAGTATTAATGTCGTTTATTATGTTAAAGTAATGAGACGGAGGCGATCTTTTGGCAGAGGGAAATACTATAAAGCTGCATAAGTCAGAATTTGACGGTATCGCTGGTGTACTTGACAAGCTATGCGCGTCCTTCGGAAACTATCAGGCTACCATCAAGGAACTTAAAAAGACAGCGGGCGGTGTCGAAAGCACTACCTGTAACCTTGAGGAAGTCATACAGGATCTTGCGGATTCTGATGAGAGCAAAGAGGAGAAAGTCAAGAAAGCGAAAGAGCTGAACAAGAAGATACAGAATTTCGTAAATTCTGCTGTCAAGCACGAAAGCGATGCTGCGGCTGAGATCAAAAGGAAAAAAGAAAATTTCTACAAGAAATACGAGTATCTGAGACCGAACTGCGAGAAATCATGGCGCAGAAAACTGCATGAATTCGGGCAGGCTGTCGGGCGATGGGTCGCGGATCACCTGGAGTATATAATCGCGGCAGTAATAATCATATTGGCGATCGTGGCTGTGATATGCATACCGGGTGCGTGTGCTGTGCTGGCGATAATCGTGTCGCTGGCTTCCACATTGATGTCGGTCGCTGACCTGGTAGCTACATGTATAACAGGCAAGAGCATTGACCAGCTCCTTACAGATGCGGGTCACCCGATCTTGGGAAAGATATGGAAGGGCGTAGGCTGGGGACTTGATGTCGCCAGTGTCATACTGCCTATCGGCGCGATGAGCGCAGCAGGCAAGACGGCGATGAAGCAAGCTCTCAAACACCCGTTCAAGAGCGGCTTCCAGGCGCTGAAAAACGGCAAAGATGCTTTCAAAGCAGGCGCTAAAGGTCTATTTAATACATTTAAGAATAATGGTTTTAAGGCGGGAATGAAGCAGATCGGAAAAGGCGCACTGGACTTTGGCAAAAACCTGATAGGCTATGACGATTTCAAAAATGCTAAAGATCTGTTTGTTGCGATCAAGAACGGACAGCGCGGCGATGAGCTTGCCAATACAGCTGCCAAAATAATCGGTCTTGGCGGTGTACCTGAACTTAAAGGAAGCGATAAGGGTCAGCAGTATGACTCGTTATTGAGAAATAACAGCTCAGATCTTAATGCGGGTGTCCGTGCGAATAATATCGCTGACGGCAGTGCGCATACGTCGATCATGGACTTTAAGGTGGATACTGACAGCAGCTCGGGCATGGGTAATGTTCTTGATAATTTCAGGAGCGGTACGGGCGGAAGCCAGTATAATGTTGAGAAAAAGATGATGGATAACTTCTATCAGAATGTCAAGGGCGATGATGCACTAAAAGCAGATCTGCTGAAGAATACTGGTGTGAACATTGATGACTGTGTAAGCGGAAATTCGCTTAAGGATGCACTGGGACATAAGGGCTATACTCTCAATGCAAATATAGGTGCATCAAATAGTGATGCGACAGTGAGTGTAGTGCCGAAATGGGCTTCAAATGCAACGGGCGCACATACTCACAATATGGGTATCGTTAATCCCAATGCAAGCGGTTTCGGAGACAGATCAAAATTTCTCCAGGATACTGTCGGCAGCTATAATCAGTATATCAGAAGGCTGAATAATAACTATGTGAGCGAGCATAGTTTTGACATTGGAAGCAAGCTGCTGAAAATAGCAAGAGATGAACTTCATATTACAGATGCGCCGTACAGAATGGCTGAAAATGCTTTTGATTTCTCGTATGATGAACACCCTGTACTCAAGAGGATCGCAGGTGTAGCGCAGCTGCAATGGTAATATATTGCAGAATATTTAGATTGGGAGGCTGATAAATTGGATTATGATGAGCTGATAGCGCTTGGAAAAAATGCCTTTATGACAGAAGATATTGAGCTGGCGGTGAAATACGGCAAGGAAGCTCACAAGCTCCGCCCGAAAGACCCCGAGCCTCTCGAATTGACCGCTAAAGCATATCAGGCTTTGGAAAACTACGATGAGGCGATATTCTACTTCTCAAAGGCTCTCGAATGCGATACCGATAACGGCGACAGATATGTTGAACTCGGTATAGCTTTCGGCAGTAAGGGCGAAACTTCCAAAGCGCTGGAGGTTTTTGGTGAGGCAGAAAAACATGAGATCTCAGATGCACATCGCAGCACCATGTACAGGACACTGGGCATGATCGACCAGGAACTGGGCAGGTTCGATGATGCGGTGATAAATTTTGACAAGGCGATGGAAGCAGGTCAGCTGGACGTGGAGCTGCTGATGTATAAAACAGTGGCATTCTCTATGGGCGGCAGATACGGCGATGCACTCAGGATAGCCAACCAGATAAAGCAGTTAGCGCCTTCTTCTTATCAGGGCTATGATCTGGCTTACTCTATACTCGCTAATTTCGGCATGCTGGAAGAGGCGAACAACGAATTGCTGAGGGCAAGGAAATATGTGAACGAACTGCCGATGGACTACTATTTCAGCGTTGCTGATTATGAGATGGAAGTGTTCAAGAAGGATAAGTCACCCGAACATCTTGCTGCTGCACTTTATATGCTGGATATGGGTCTTAAAGAGACTAAGCCTGATGTGGGCGAGGTAATGAACGCTTATATCAAGAGTGCGGACATCTGCCTCCAGTCAGGCAAGTATGAGGAAGCACTCCAGATGCTTCAGGCGGCAGACCAGCCTGTGCAGTCGTTCAATAACGGTTTTTCGGTACTTCCTTGGGTCGAGCCGCCAACGCTCGATGCGCCGCTCAGCGATGCTTACTTTGCCGCAAGTTCGACTAAGTATGACGATATGAGCGCTGAGGAGCTGAACAGGCAGGCAGAAGCGGCTGCAACAAAGTCGATGATGGAAGAGCAGCAGCCCTTCGATCCCGATATGCTGACACCGCTGCCGGAAAACAAGACCGAGAAGTACAAGCTGGAGAATGAGCCGCGAGAGATCTCTGAGGAAGTCAGGGACAGGATGAATCTGCTTTATGTATCGGCGTATACAGCACTCGATAATTATGACAGGATGCTGGAGTATGCGATAAAACTGCAAAGCAGCAGGGAAGCGGCTATGGTCAACACAGGCAAGTATCTTGAGGTCAAGGCGCGTATCTCTAAGGGCGCTGAGCCCGAAAAGCTGTATGATGAACTGGTGAGGTACTATAACAGGCAGATCATCAAAGATCCCACAGATATATCTGTTATGGGATTGAAGGTGCAGTGCTATATTGATATGGAAAAATTTGATGAGGCGATAAGCTATTGCAAGACGCTCTCAAAGAACGTCAGCGAACCGCTTATGAAACAGATCAGAGATGCTCAGAAAGGGCTGAAGGAGGACAGCGAAAATGGGGGGACTCGTTAAGGACGTTAAGCTCGTAGATAAAGCGTTCAATGATGCAGAAGATGATCTTACGACTTTGCTGAATGATACCACCGCTCTCAAAGAGGAACTTTCTAAACTTTATCAGGGTATGCTGGATGCTCTCCAGTGTGAGTGCGGTGAGGAGCTGAGAAATGCAGAGGAAGAGGTCATACTGAAACCGATCGCTAATCTTGAGCTTGTCATAAAGCAGATACGCGATACTATCCGTACTGTAAAAGGCGGAGACTATTACAGTGCGATCTTCACGGAGTTTGAAGAGCTGAAAAACAGTTTCTGACAAACGAAGCGCAGGGCGGCGCAAAGCTGTGCCTGTGCGGTAAATAACGTAAATTTTGCAGGCGGATAACCCTGCAAATAAATAAAAAGCTGCGGGAAAGTCCCGCAACAGAACAATTGAGATATTCAAGGAGGTATTTAACAATGGCTGATGTAAATCAGGAAGTTGGAACAATGGGCATGCAGGGCACGATCAACATGACAAGCCAGATGATGGCTGATGCACTCAAGGCGATAGAAACTTATAGGGGTTCTATTGAGACTGCTACATCTAATCTGGACGCTCAGTATGCGACTGTCAAGGCAAATTTCACAGGTGATGCTGCTAATGGTCTTCAGGAATTCTACACTAACAAGATAGATTCTATGCTTCACAAGGAATCGGGCAATATATACAAGCTCCTGGACGCTCTGAAGTCTATCTGTGAGTCTATCCGCGATCAGATACCCGGCGACAGCGGCGTTGATAACGAGATGGGTAAGGTTAACAGACAGTAAGCTATTGACAGGTAAAATCAGAAAGGAGTTTAATTATGGATTGTATGATCAAAAATGCTGAGGTCAAGGACGCAGCTAATACTATCAAGACAACTATCAAGGAAGAGTTTGCAACAGCAGGTACAACATTCATCACTGCGTTCAACAATGCTATCGCTGACATGAAGGGCGAGAGCAAGGACGCTCTGGAGGAGTTTTTCCAGAATTCTTATGTTGACCTGGTAAGCAGTGAGGATAAGGGTATCCCTGCGATGGTAAAGGGCTTTGGTGATCTGATAGATTCTAACCGCACACAGTTCGCAAGCGTTGACCACAGCATAGCTGAGAGCATAAAGAAGTCTAAGTAAATTTGAGATCTTTAAAGCATCTTTCTCCGTAGGGGGACAGTGCTGAGTTAAGCTGAATTGCAGCAGTACTGCCTGTCAGGCAGTCTGCTGTGAACAGCTTTATTAATATATATGGCAGTGAAATGTTTGATAGCTTTGAAGTGGTTCTATTTTGTAGGCGTGGCTTTTGGTTCAATAAAGTTATCAGACTTTTTTTAGTTTTTTGCGTTGTCTGCTGTGTTTGGCAGAAAAATGAGGTGAATGGTTATGGCATTTCGGGTATTGACTGATGAGGAAAGAGAACAGCTTACCCCCGATCAGAGAGATATATATGACAGCAATTATGCGATGTACTTAAAAAGAGTGCGTTTCATAGAAGCTCTTGACAGGATGGCGAGGGCAAGACTGGCACAGATACATGTGGAGCTGAAGCCTGTTCCAAAAACGCTGAAGCCCGACGAAGTCAGGTTTGAACCGTTTGAAATGCAAAAGCCCGAGATAAATAAGGTTTTTGTACCTGAGACAGGCAGCGGCAAGTATGTTCCGCCGATGCCTGAAAAGCCTGAAAGCTATAAGGTGACTGTTCCGCAGGTCGGCAAGCATGAATTCACTGCGCCCGAAATGGTTATCCCAAAGATAAGCAAGGTCGTTCCCGATGCGGGCGAAGTGAAGTTTGAAAAGCCCGAAATGGTTATCCCCGAGATAAGCAAGGTCGTACCCGATGCGGGTGAAGTGAAGTTTGAAAAGCCCAAAATGATTATCCCCGAGATAAGCAAGGTCGTACCCGATGCGGGCGAAGTGAAGTTTGAAAAGCCCGAAATGGTTATCCCCGAGATAAGCAAGGTCGTTCCCGATGCGGGCGAAGTGAAGTTTGAAAAGCCCGAAATGGTTATCCCCGAGATAAGC
>NZ_CACWPP010000112.1 GCF_902762735.1 uncultured Ruminococcus sp. | reverse complement strand
TTACTTGTTTTTTTGCTGTTTTTGACAGATATTGGCTGTTCACAGCATGATTTAACCCCATATCCGAGGAGGATATGGGGTTTTGAGACAGACTGTGCCGCATACTTTGCTGTATGCGGCTTTTTTTATATAAATTAATGTGGTTATCCCTTTAGCACACCAACTAAAAATGCGGTAAACAAAAGGATAATTGAGCATTGTATATTTTCCCCCGCCTGCGGCTGGGGAAAAATAACATCAACTCAGTTTTTCCTCATTGATAAAGGTATTTTGCAGTGGTGTGCTAAATGGATAGTCATATAATTTAAAGCAATACACATCTGACACATAAAAAATGCACCCGCCGAAAAAGCGGGTGCATTATTTATGGGATCAATGTTTAAATGGCTTTGGATCAAACCACGCCCTGAGCCTTCATAGCCTCAGCGACTTTCAGGAAGCCTGCGATGTTAGCGCCTGCGATCAGGTCATCGCCCAGACCGTACTCGTGAGCAGCCTCGATAGAAGCGGAGAAGATGTTCTTCATGATCTGGTGCAGCTTAGCGTCAACCTCTTCAGCAGTCCAGTTGTATCTCATGGAGTTCTGGCTCATCTCCAGACCCGAAACTGCAACGCCGCCTGCGTTAACAGCCTTAGAAGGAGCAACGATAGCGCCGTTCTCTCTCAGGTAAGCAACAGCATCAGCAGTTGTAGGCATGTTGGAAACCTCAACATAGTACTTAACACCGTTTGCTATGATGTTCTTAGCATCGTCGATGTTAACTTCGTTCTGGGTAGCGCAAGGCATTACGATGTCAACCTTCTGCTCCCAAGGCTTCTTGCCTGCGAAGAAAGGAACACCGAACTTGTCAGCATAATCCTGAGCTCTGTTTCTGCAGGAAGCTCTCATCTCCAGCAGGTAGTCAATCTTCTCAGGAGTGTTGATACCGTCAGCATCATAGATGTAACCGTCAGGACCGGAAATGGTAACTACCTTACCGCCCAGCTCGTTTACCTTCTTGATAGTACCCCAAGCAACGTTGCCGAAGCCCGATACTGCGAAGGTCTTGCCCTCAATGCTGTCACCGAAGTGCTTGAGCAGCTCAACAGTGTAGTAAACAGCGCCGTAACCGGTAGCCTCAGGTCTGATGAGAGAACCGCCGTACTGCTGACCCTTACCTGTCAGAACGCCTACGAACTCGTTTCTGATCCTCTTGTACTGACCGAACAGATAGCCGATCTCTCTGCCGCCAACGCCGATGTCGCCGGCAGGAACGTCAGTATCAGCACCGATGTGCTTGCACAGCTCAGTCATAAAGCTCTGGCAGAAACGCATAACTTCAGCGTCAGACTTGCCCTGAGGGTCAAAGTCGGAACCGCCCTTGCCGCCGCCCATAGGAAGGCTGGTCAGGCTGTTCTTGAATATCTGCTCGAAGCCGAGGAACTTGATAACAGAAGCGCATACGGTGGGGTGGAATCTCAGACCGCCCTTGTAAGGACCGATAGCAGAGTTGAACTGGATACGGAAACCTCTGTTTACCTGTACCTTGCCGTTGTCATCTACCCACGGAACACGGAACATTACCTGTCTCTCAGGCTCAACTATCCTGTCGAATACGCCTGCGTCGATCAGATCCTGTCTCTTATCTGCAACAGGAACAAGGCTCTCGAGAACCTCATAAACTGCCTGGTGGAATTCCTTCTCGCCGGGGTTTCTCTTCTCAACCTGCTCGTATACCTTCTGGAGGTACTCATTCTTCAATGCCATTGTAAAAACTCCCATCTTAAATAAAATATCCGCATCAAGCCCGCACATGACGTACATTTGTACGTGTCAGGCTCACACTGCCTTTATATTATAGCACACTATTTCTCGTTTTGCAAGTACCAAATCGAAAAATTTCAAAATATTCTGAATTTTTATATCATTCGGAATAATTTGACCCTCTCAGGTCGTCATATTTATGCAATTAGTCGGATTTGTTTTGCACAAACGAAATTGCACGACTGCAAAAACATTTTTCAAAAAGCTAAAAAATCCCCTGTTTTGCAGGAGTTCACGCAAAATGAATTTTAAAATCATCAATCCTGCAAAAACTGCATACAAAAAAAAGCGCAGCAGGAGCATCTCTCCTGCCGCGCATCATCGGCTTACTCAATATCATTCCTGCGAAGCATCAAATATAATCTGCCCGAATTTACCTCCCGTGACCTTTACAAGGTCCTTCGGTGAGAGAAATATCTGTGAGCCGAGCCTGCCGCCGCTGATTATTATTTCGTCAAGGGCTTCCGCAGTGTCGTCCACCACCGTAGGGTACTGCTTTTTCATGCCCAGCGGAGTACACCCGCCGCGAATATAGCCCGTGACCTTGTTTATATCCTTGACATGTATCAGCTCCACCGACTTTTCGCCCACCGACTTCGCCGCCTTTTTCATGTCCAGCTCTTCCGCGATGGGTATGACGAAAACGAAATATCCCCCGCTTTTCCCCTGCGCGACCAGCGTTTTGTAGGTCATCTCATAGGGCTGTCCCAGCATATCGGCTATCTGCACACCGTCGATGAATTCCTCGCACTCATAGGTATTCACCTTGTAGCTTACCTTGTTTCTGTCGAGAATTCGCATGGCGTTGGTCTTGACATCTTTCTCCTTTGCCATTATTTCGATACCTCCACCGCATGGGCGATAAGTTCAGCGCACATCTCATAACCCAGCGTACCGCTGTCAAGGCAGAGGTCGTAGCTGAATTTTGTGCCCCACTTCTTGTTTGTGTTGGCGTTGTAATAGTCGCCGCGCTTCTTGTCATACTTTTTAAGACGGCTCTCCACCTCGTCGATGGGGATATTGTGCTTTTCGCTTATCGCAGTCTGGCGGCGCTTGTCAATCGAGGAGTAGATGAACACATTCAGCGTTTTCACCTTGTTTTTAAGTATGAAATCCGCGCACCTTCCCACTATGACGCACGGACCTTTCTCAACAAGATCATATAACACCGAAGTTTCAGCCGCAAATATCTTCTCGGTAATATCATCGGGCGGGCTGAAAAAGCTGATAGACTTTTGCAGCGGATTAAGCACACTTTCCTCATACTTCTTTATCTCCGCCATAGAGATGCCGCTTTTTTCCGCCGCCATCTCGATTATCTCCCTGTCATAGCAGGGTACTCCCAGCTTTTCAGCCACCATTTTACCTATATCACTGCCCCCCGAGCAGTAAAGTCTGCCGATCGTAACGACCTTGATCTTAGCCATATTCTTTGCTCCTTTCAATATTCATGTACTTCAATATTTCACGGCATATCAGCCGCACATCACATATCATCGTTTACGTTCACACGCCCGCCGCAAACAGCAGTAACGTCAGACATATCACCTGCGGTCACGTATCAAGCGATATACCGAACCAATCGTCCTCACCGCCGATAAGCCATTCAAGACCCCTGCGCCTTTCCATAACGACCTCTTCGCTTATATCCCCAACGGTAGTTCCCTGCTTTGTGCGTTTTACGTTCACACGCCCGCCGCAAACAGCAGTAACGTCAGACATATCACCCGCAGTCACGTATCAAGCGATATATCGAACCAATCGTCCTCACCGCCGATAAGCCATTCAAGACCCCTGCGCCTTTCCATAACGACCTCTTCGCTTATATCCCCAACGGGAGTTCCGGGATTTATGCGGTGTTCGACACACGCCCAGTGCAGACGGTAGAAATAGTCTGCCATAGCCAGTATATCCTCAGCAGAACGCATTTTGCACTGCGCCTTGAAAGCCTGCATGTCATCGCATTTGCTTACAAACTTTATCGCCCTTTCACAGTCACAGATACCCTCTGCTGCCCGCAGATCATCATCGCCTATAAGCCCCAGCGCCCATACCAGCGACCAGTAACACTCATACTCCCACGCAACGTTCATAGCGGTCTGTTCTTCGGCTGAACCGTCAAAGACCTCTTTCTCAGCAGTATTCAGCGCACCTTTCACGCCGAATTTGTCAAACATCTCTCCGATGACTTCAAAGCCCTCATCATACCGACCGTTCGCTGTGTCTATCGCAAGCTGTATGATAAGCAGTGAAGCCACCGCCCTGCCGCAGACCTCATCAAAACTGCGAATGCCTGCCTCTTCCTCAGCAGGCAGCAGCGGGAGCCACTGATTTATCGCTATACCCTGTTCTCTCAGCTTGTTCTCATTTATGGTTTTTCTCTCTGATGGTGTCAACAAAAACGCCTCCTTGTCATATTGCCTAATTTAATTATAAAACATTAACTCCCATTTGTCAATTACATATTGATTACATTATTATCCCAATTTTGAAGTGTATTGCCGATGATAGAGAATGGCTTTTTTTCGTATTATGACTATCCCTTTAGCACACCAACTAAAAATGCGGTAAACAAAAGGATAATTGAGCGCCCCATATGTTTCCCCAGCCTTCGACGGAGGAACATACACAACCGGATCGGGATACATTATTTGTGATAATATCATTTACAAACGTACATTTCGTCTTTACAATTTGTACGAAATGTGATATAATAATAAAAATGACAGGCATTTGCGCTTGAAAGGGCGGAAGGGTGAAAGTGCTCGCTGTGATATTGCTGATGACAGGTGCGGCTTTCCTTATAATGGGTGCATTTATCTTCTTCGGGAAGCGATACAGCCTGATAAATGGCTTTGATGCAGATCTCAAAGCTCACCGCCGCGATGAAAAGTATGCACGGCGTGTCGGTATTGCCGAACTTGCAGTCGGGACGGTGCTGACTGCTGTGGGGGCTGTGCTTATTTTTTGTGATCATCCCGCTGATACACAAAAATAAACGATGTTATATCGGGAATTGAATACAGCTGGCGGTTATCTTTCCACCGCCTGCGGCGGGGGAAAGATAACATCAACTCAGTTTTTCCTCATTGATAAAGGTATTTTGCAGTGGTGTGCTAAAGGGATAGTCATATATTTTTTTGATGTAAACTTACTGAAAAGGAGTGTTCGATATGCATGAACTGATAACTGTAAATGAACAGAGCAGTATCAGGATAGCTGCCGACAAGATACTGTATTTCGATCCCATACATATCAAAGGTGAGCCGCATGATGCAGATGTTATATTCATCACACACGAGCATTATGACCATTTTTCGCCCGATGATATAGTGAAACTATCCAAAGAGGGCACTCGTTTCGTTGCGCCGTCATCAATGCAGAAGGCATTTGCAAAGGCAGGTATAGGCGACGGCATGACGACTTTCATGCACCCCGCATACAGCGCTGAGGCTGAGGGCGTGCCGATAGATGCAGTGGCGGCTTACAATCTGCTGAAACCGTTCCACCCAAAGAAAAACGGCTGGCTGGGCTATGTGGTGACTGTCATGGGCAAGCGTATATATGTCTGCGGAGATACGGACATCACTGGCGAGGCTAAGGCTGTAAAGTGCGACATCATCTGTGTGCCCGTGGGCGGCACTTATACCATGAATGCAAAGCAGGCGGCAGATCTTGTGAACATCATCAGACCCGAGACTGCCATACCGATACACTACGGCACGATGGTCGGCAAGCCGTCGGACGGAGACACTTTTGCGGCGGCGGTGGATAAGTCTGTCAGGGTGGAGAAAAAGCTGAGCTTCTGAAAATGCATTCGGAAGAAAAAATGACTCCCAATTTTGACGTGTATTGCTGATGATACACAACCAAATTGGGATAAAAATGAAAGAGGTCAAAGTGATGAAGATAAAAGGTCTGATATTTGATATGGACGGTCTTATGGTCGATACCGAAAAGCTGCTGACACGTTTCTGGCGGGAGGCGGCGGCTTTCTACGGCTGGAACATGACGCAGGAACATGTGCTGGGCATACGTTCTCTGGCGGGCAAATATGCAGGTCCGAAATTGCAGAGAGAAGTCGCGCCCGATTTTGACTATGCAAAGGTCAGGCTGAAGAGGATAGAACTTATGAACGCCTATATCGCCGAAAACGGCATAGAAAAAAAGGCGGGGCTTGATGAACTTATCGCCTACGGCAAGGAGAACGGGCTGAAACTGGCTGTTGCCACCGCCACCGACAATGTGCGCACCAAGCTGTATCTTGAGTCGATAGGCGTTTACCATCACTTTGACAAGATAGTGTGCGGCAACATGGTGAAAAGTTCAAAGCCCGACCCCGACATATATCTCACAGCATCGGCTGAACTTAGTCTGCCGCCCGCTGAATGTGTGGCGCTGGAGGACTCGCCCAACGGTGTAAAGTCGGCAAAAAGCGCGGGCTGTGTGCCTGTTTTCGTGCCCGACCTGTCCCAGCCCGACCCCGAAACTGCGGGACTGATGTTTGCCTGCTGTGAAACGCTGGCGCATGTGATACCTGTCATAGAAGAGCTGAACAGATAACACCTGTTCTCAAAGTGTACCGCAGATAATTCACTCCCAATTTTGATATGTATTGCTGATGATACAAAATGGCTGTTCTTTCGTATTGTTCCCCCGCCTGCGGCGGGGGAACAATACACAACCAAATTGGGATATAATTCAAAAAGCAATACACCGCCTAAAGTCGGTCACAAGTAATAAAAAGCCCCCATATCCGCGTGATATGGGGGCTGACTGTTATCCGTCCTTTTCGGAAGTCTCACTTTTTCCGCTGCTTTCGGTGCTGTCCTCACCGTCTGTGGTCACGGAAGTACCGTTCTCGTCATCACCGATAAATATTTCTTTCAGCGTATCACGCAGTTCATCGTCCTCCTGCTTTTTGCCGTCTATCGTTACATCTGTTGCTTTTATTGAACGGTAAGCATATCCGTCATGCACTATCTCTATCGTCACCGAAGCGGACTTCCCGCCGTGTTTGCCGCTGTACACAGTGCTGAACAGTGTGCCCGACTTTGTGCATTCGGTATCATATCCGCCGTCGAACCAGCTGTCAAGCTGTTCGCCGATAATGTTATCCGAACTTCCATTGAAATTGCTCAGGCTGACTACGGAAGATTTTTTCAGCTTTTCGGGAATGGACTTTTCATTCACCATAAGCCCCTGCGTGAAACCGTTGCCGACTATCGCCGCCGCCATGAGTATCCCCAGCACGATACCGCGATAATATTCGCCTGTGCGCATCTTGTCGCGCACACATATATATGCAGGCGGTATCATCCGCAGAGGTCTCAGCCGCGCCGCCGAAGCCTCGTCCAGTTCGCCGCTTATCTGCCTGAGATCGGCAAAACAGCCGAACCATATCAGAAATATGACCAGCGCCCACAGTACCGCGCCAGTGATGAAGTTTGATGCGAAAAGCTCCATAAACAGCCCCGCCACAGGCATCACAGTCACGCACCACATGCCGCCCTCAGCCGAGCGTTCGCCCTTAGCGACGGGCTTCCGTGCGGGTCTTGTGTAGTTTTTTGATGTGAGGAAATCTATGTTAAGATCCATGAAACTATCTCCATATTATGTTTGGCTTGCGCTCACATAAGTACCTTTTTTTGCCGACAGTCCTTCTGCCGTACTCTATGGCAGATGTGGGACAGCCGTTTAAGCAAGCCATGCAGTGAGTGCATTTGTCTGCCCACACAGGCTTGCCGTTTACCAGCCTGATGCTCTTGTAAGGACAGACCCCGACGCACTTGCCGCAGCTGACACAGCTGTCTGTCACACGGAATTTCTTCGATGAAACGAAAGCGCCGTAGAACCAAGGGTTTATTATGGCAGTGAACGGTTTTAATAATTTCATATCCAGCTTGTCATCAAGGTGCTGATGTCTGATGATGATATTCGTTATGCGCACTATCTCTTCATCGGCACGGTCGAATATCTTTTTCTGCTCAGCCTCCGACGGCGCTTTGTACATGACAGTGTAGTTCTCGGGCATGGGTATGCCTGCAAATCCCATAAAACGCATGCCTTTTTTCTCGCATATCGCTTTGAGGTACTTTGCCGCGTTGCCCGTCTGGCTTTCGCACGTAGCCACAAAATACACTTCGTTTGAACCCCACAGATCCGAATTTTCTATAAAACTCTCCACCAGCGGCGGAAATCGCCACGCATATATGGGAGCGCAGAAAACATACGGCTTATTGGAGTAAAATTTTACCCTTTTGCCCGTGCGGATAAGTTCTTTCATATCTCTTGTCTCGTCAAAGGTCAGTTCGCTGATGCACTCTGCGGCATAGCGGGTGTTGCCTGTACCCGAAAAATAAACTACCATGATGTCACCTCTTTATCGGTATCTGTATGTCCTTATCCTTTTTCCTTGAATGTTTCCATGTCCTCCGCCTTAGCGAAAAGCGCATAGACGGGGGCTATCATCTTAAAATCTTCGGCTGTCCGCTCTTTCAGATCGTCGCTGAAAAATATCTCGGGGTCATCGCTTTCATGCACCACCGCAAGATTTTTGCGGTTGAGCCAGTTCTTGTAATTATCGGGCTGTGCAGGAAATCTGTCGCGCTTGTACATCTCGCCGTCAAGGGTGAATACTTTCTGCTTATCATACGTTTTTATGGCTTTTATGGCTGTTTCATCGCCCTCAGTTATCATAGTGCGGATATTTTCCATAACAGGGGTGGGTATATGATAGTACCCGCAGCCCCAGCCGAAATTATCGGGGCTTATCCAGAAAAAGAACTCGGGCTTGCTGACGAACGGTTCTTTCGGGCGCATCAGCGAGAACCATATGGACTTTTTGAAGAACATGCCGTCCTTCATCAGCCTGACATCTCTGTATATGCGGCTTATCTTTTTCGGCGAGCAGACTATCTGCGGGTCTATCTCGTTCATCAGCGGCGTGAGGTATTCTATCATCTCACGCATGGGCACAAGGACTTCCTTTTCATATATATCCTTGTTTTCTTTGAACCATTCCTTATCGTTGCGGGTATAGTTCTCAAACAAAAACTGCGGTGCGTTCGGGGTGAACGGCATCATACACACCTCTTTTATGATCCATGATTATTTACAGACATCACTATATCGTATGCCTGACATTATCTTTCCTTACAATATTTATAGTATACCACATTTCCCCTCAAATGTAAAGACATAAAAATGTACCCAAACACATACTTGCGTTTTGTGATCATCCCACTGATACACCAAAATAAACGATGTTATATCGGGAACTTATAGCAATCCAACTGTTTAAATTCACAAAATCCAGTCGCAAAAGCTAGGATTTATGGGTTTTGTGA
>NZ_CACWPP010000111.1 GCF_902762735.1 uncultured Ruminococcus sp. | reverse complement strand
GACTTGCACCGCGCAAATCCCCAAACATGACTTCCGCACATAAAAATAACCACACACAGTCACTCCCCCGCCTGAACTCCCAAAAAAGCGGCATTTCCCGCCCCTCCCGCAGACTTGCACCGCGCAAATCCCCAAACATCACTTCCGTACATAAAAATAGCAACACACAGTCACTCCCCCGCATGAACTCCCCAAAACATGCATTTCCCGCCCCACCCACAGACTTGCACCGCGCAAATCCCCAAACATCACTTCCGCACATCACCCCCCCAAGATCACAGCACGCAGTCACCTCACCCACGCCCCCACGCGCAGCCCCACGCGCAGACAAGTCCCCCGACGAAAAAAATACTTGCAAAATCTGTGCAGATATAGTATAATAATATTGAATTGACTTAATGGGTCTGCGCCGCGTGAAAGCTGTATCTTCGGTACACACGGAAAGCAGTCGCACACGCGCATTTGCGCGGATACAGGATAATGGAGGATAAAAATGAAAACACTTTCAATAGAAAAGCTATATTCAAAGGAAGATATTGACAGGCAGTCAGCCCGCTACTCACAGGCTGCGGCAGAATTCGAGCGCGAGTTCGGCATAAAGCCCACCGCTTTTTTCAGCGCACCTGGTCGCACTGAGGTCGGCGGCAACCACACCGACCACAATCTCGGCTGTGTGCTGGCGGCAGGCGTTTCGCTGGACATCATCGCCGCTGCTGCTCCCACTGATGACGGCTTCATCACCATAAAGTCCGAAGGCTTCCCCATCGACAAAATTGACCTCTCCGACACCGATGTGAAAGAGGCTGACAAAAACACTTCCGCCGCGCTGATACGCGGTATGGCGGCAGGCTTCACACATGGCGGACATGCTGTGGGCGGGTTCCGCGCTTACTGCACCTCCGAAGTTTTGCAGGGTTCGGGGCTTTCCTCTTCGGCGGCTTATGAAGTGCTTGTCGGCACTATCCTGAACGGTCTGTACAACAGCGGAGAAGTCAGCGATGTCGAGGTCGCAAAGATCGCTCAATACGCCGAAAATGTCCACTTCGGCAAACCTTCGGGTCTTATGGATCAGATGGCTTCATCGGTGGGCGGGCTTATCACCATCGACTTTAAAGATAAGGACGATCCGGTCATCAGAAGCATCGAATTCGACTTTGCTCAAAGCGGTCACAAGCTGTGCATAGTTGACACAAAAGGCAGTCACGCAGACCTCACGCCCGAATATGCCGCTATCCCGCCCGAGATGAAGAGCGTTGCCGAATATTTCGGCAAGACCGTCCTGCGCGAGATAAGCAAGGCTGATGTCATGGACAATATAGCTGTTCTGCGCAAAGAATGCGGTGACAGGGCTGTGCTGAGAGCGCTCCACTATTTCGATGAGAACCTGCGTGTCGGCAGGCAGGCAGAAGCCCTCGAAAAGGGTGATTTTTCGGACTTTCTGCGCCTTATCACCGAAAGCGGCAACTCCTCGCTGGCATATCTGCAAAACATCTTCGCGGCTGTAAATGTCCGTGAACAGGGACTTACAGTGGCGCTGTACCTCGCAAAACAGGTGCTTGCGGGCGAGGGTGCATGCCGCGTACACGGCGGCGGATTTGCTGGCACGATACAAGCATTCGTCCCCGACCATAAACTGGAAGAGTTCCGCACCGAGATGGACAGAGTTTTCGGCGAGGGCGCGTGCCATGTCCTGACGATCCGTAACTGCGGCGGCACAAAGGTGCTGTTTGAAGCATGAATATGAACGAATTCAAGGGCATTCTCGGCGACCATGTGGCGGCGGGAAGACCCTGTCTGAAAATGATAAGCTGCGGCGAGATAATGATTGACCGCCTGCCCTACACGTTCAGCCTGCAAAACATCGGCGCGGCTTCCGACGAGGGGCTTATCGTCAGCCTTTCGGGGGACGACATCGACAGCGGCAGGGTGCGGTTCACCGACTTCACCTTCCAGCGCATCACTGACGGCAAGGCGGAATGGGTGCGCTATGACCTGCCGCTTGTCAAAAAAAATGACGGCAAACGAATCTATCAGGCGCGTTTTGGGAATATCTTCCTGACCGAGTTCGACCCATCCGTTGCCAGCACCGAAGAAGAGTTTCTCGGCGTGCTGTCCACACAGCTGACTTTCCGCGTAACACCGCTGTTTCAGGGCGATGACACCCCTGAGATAATGCTTTCGGTCTACCCGCTGGGCGACCCGCTGACGGGTTCAGCGACCGAGTGGAAGAAAGTCACCTCCGATCAGGACTATTTTCTCCACAGATCTAAGAAGAGCAAAGGGCTGTTTGGGCGCAAAAAGCGGCGCTGATTCAGCTTTTTGGGGACTTGTGCGGCTGTCATGCGACAGCACTGTATCAACATCAGGAAGTATCTGCTGCAAACAAGTACGTTTTATAGATAATACGGACATAACAATAATATTATTTATCGGGAGCAAAGTGAAATTATGAGAATGAGAAGAAAAAGCAACCTCGAAGAAAGACTGGCGGCATGCGGTGATATGATAATCTACCTCGACCGTGATGTGCTGGATTTTTCTGTCAAGGATGATAAAAACATCATGGATATTTCGGCAATTTTCGGCAACGATAATCCTGTCGAACTGGAGATCGGCTGCGGCAAAGGTCAGTTCGTGCGCGAGTTGGCTAAGCGTCAGCCGAACACTAACTTTCTCGCGGTGGAAGTCAGTTCCAACGTCATCGTTGAGGCGGCTGAGAACACCATCGCAGACGGTCTGACCAACGTGCGCTTTCTGAGGGGCAACGCGCGTTACCTCGACTGCTTCATACCAGCAAAGACAGTCGGGCGCATCTACCTGAATTTCAGCTGTCCATATCCGAAAAATACATATGCGAACCACCGCCTGACTAACCATGAGTTCCTTGCGATATACGAGCGCCTTCTGGCTGAAGGCGGCGAGATACACCAAAAGACCGACAACATGCACTTTTTTGAGTACTCGCTGGAACAGTTCGCACAGTGCGGCTGGGGGCTGAAAAACGTATCTCTCGACCTGCACAACAGCGGCTTTGAGGGCAACATAATGACCGAATATGAAAAGCGCTTTACCGATCTCGGTCAGCCCATCTACCGCCTGGAAGCGTTCAGGCGCAGTGTAAAATGAGCGCCGAAATGTCCATACTCCGTCTTTACACATCAGCTGATGCCAAAGTGCCATAGCACTGACTGATAATGTCTGAGCTGTTGGAGGCTATCAATAGGATATAGGTAAAAAATAACCGCTGAGGGAAGTGATCTCTCAGCGGTTTCCTTATATAATATCAGATAATAATAGTATTTCGTTAAGCAAAGGCAGACCATCGTGCGCATCTATCAAACAGATGTCACGGGTTATAAATCCGTTCTCATATAGCCTGATACCTGCGGTTATACCGTCGATCACAGTGCTTTCTTTTTCAATATCATCTATCGAAATCACATCATCGGCATACTTGAAAAGCGCACTGATAATATCGGGGGCAGGAAATATAGACTTGCATATCACATCGGTTGACTTGGCTGTATGCTTTTCTTTTTCAATAGAAGTAAAATGTACCGAATAGCTTTCTTCACCTAAATAATCTGCATAGTGTGTATATGCGCAGTTGGCACGATAGACCCCATCAATCATATAAATTTGCGAATAAAACGCTTTCCACCTGAAAGAAGGCAGACAGTAACAATCAAAGAGGAGCTTATCATCAGGAAGAAGCAGATGAAAAGACTCAAGGTATTTTCTCGCTATTTCAATATTATCTAACACTTGCTGCTTGTTCATAAGCAACCTCCTTGCTATACAAATAAGGCATCCATCAACCGATGAATGCCTTAAATATTTGTTAGTTACCGTCCGAAATTCACCATATTTCAGATAAACCCAGACCGAACAAAACAGCGTAAATACGTGATTCTGAATACTCCCAGCAGGGATAAAATTATCTCTTTGAGAACTGCGGAGCGCGACGAGCGGCTTTGAGACCGTACTTCTTTCTTTCCTTCATTCTTGGGTCACGAGTGAGGAAACCTTCCTTCTTGAGGAGAGGTCTGAACTCATCGCTTGCCTGAAGCAGAGCTCTGGAAAGACCGTGTCTGATAGCGCCTGCCTGACCTGTAACGCCGCCGCCTGCAACGGTGCAAACGATGTCGTACTTGTCAACAGTATCGGTAACAGCGAAAGGCTGACGAACGATCAGCTTGAGAGTTTCAAGACCGAAATACTCATCAATATCTCTGCCGTTAATGGTTATCTTACCTGTGCCCTCGTAAACACGAACGCGGGCAACAGAGTGCTTTCTTCTGCCTGTGCCATAGAAATATGGCTGCTTAGATTCGTACATTCTGATTGCTCCTTTCTTACAGCTCGCACTTTACGGGCTTCTGTGCAGCGTTTTTATGCTCAGCACCCTTGTAAACTCTCAGTCTTTTAGCAGCAGCTCTGCCAAGAGTATTGTTGGGCAGCATGCCCTCGATAGCAATTGTCATAGCTCTGTCGGACTGTTCAGCCATCAGCTTGTCATAGCCGATCTCCTTCATACCGCCTATCCAGCCGGTGTGATGGTAGAACTTCTTCTGCTCCAGCTTTCTGCCGGTCAGAACAGCCTTGTCGCTGTTGATGATTATTACGTGATCGCCGCAGTCAGCATGGGGAGCATAAGTAGGCTTATGCTTGCCGCGCAGGATCGTAGCTGCCTTAGCGGCAACTCTGCCGAGGGACTGACCCTCAGCGTCAATGATATACCACTTGCGTTCAATATCCGCAGCCTTTGGCATATAAGTAGACATATCGTATCCTCCTTCAAAATGTATCAGACGGTGCATGACCGCCCGTGATAATGCCCGCCGACGCACCGCACACACCGCAGAATGCACCTTCGGGACTCGCAACATTTGCTATTATACACCATCTGCGTCCGAATGTCAATAGCAAATATGCCGAATTTTTAATTTATATCCCCATTTCTCTCGATTTCTCTTTAAATCTCTGCGTTTTTCTCGATTTCTTGAAAATCATTTCACTTTTGCACTTTGGGGAAATTTGCACAGTTAAAGGCAGATAATTGCGCGTTAACAGAGCAAAACTCCTGAAAAAAGCAAAGGCGGAGAGCAACCCCCTCCGCCTGAAAATGCTTATTAAAGACAGTACCGCTCAGCGATAGTCCCCATAAAAGAACAGCGCCAGCGTGCCGGGACCCGAATGCGCCCCTATAACAGGCCCCGTGTAGGAGATGACTACCTCAGTGTCCTGCCCGAATATCTCTTTCATCATCTTTTCAGCCATACGCGCATCTTCAATGCAGTCGCCGTGACTGATCGTGACAACGGGGTTGGGGTTGCTGCCCACCCGCTCGCGTATCATCTGCCCCAGCCGCTCAATGGACTTCCTGCGCCCGCGCACCTTGTCCTGAGGTACCAGATGCCCGTCATTATCCACATTCAGCACAGGCTTTATGCCCAGCACAGTGCCCGCCAGCGCCGCCGCACGGCTGACTCTTCCGCCGCGAAACAGATATTTCAGGTCATCTACCGTAAATACGTGGCAGATGTGGAAACGGTTGACCTCTATCCAGCTTCTCAGCTGTTCCAGAGTGAAGCCCTCACGCTTTTTCTGCTCGGCATATATCAGCAGAAGCCCCTCGCCAGCCGAAGCCGCCAGCGAATCCACCACAGCTATATCAGCATCGGGGTACTTCTCCAGCAGATGTTCACGCGCGGCAAGTGCGCTGTTGTACGTGCCGCTCAGCCCCGAAGAGAACGCCAGATACAGCACATCTCTTCCCTTTTTTATCTCTTCCTCGAAAGCGTCCTCGCACAGCCCCATGGAGATCTGTGAGGTCTTTGTAACAGCGTCCTCACGCATTCGCCTGTAAAACTCGGGCATGGAGATGGTCTCGGTGGTGTAGGACTGCCCGTCTATCTCAAAAGTCAGGTGGAGCAGTTTAACGTCCATTTTAAGGAGTCGCTCTTCGGGCAGGTCGCAGGTAGAGTCACAGAAAAGTGTATAGGGTCTGTTCATGGTCATTCACTCCCATATATATAGTATAAGCATCATACAGTCCCTCTTGGGAGCTGTATCACCGTTCGGTCCAACAGGATGTTTCCCCGTTTTCCCGCAGCTTTGGACGAGCGTGCGGCAATATGCGCATTTGCGCACAACAAGGTCACGTCGGGCAGTCGGTAATAAAGGGGAGTAAAAAACAATTCGCCTGCCCGTACATGCCTGTCTGGTGTAATTATACCACAATGCCGCGCATATTTCAACAGTTTCAGCCAACTTTCTTTACAGCTGTCGTAAAACTTTGCCGCTCATTTTTGTGCATGTTCCATAGTGAGAAGCGGCGATCGCTTGTCAGATTTATAACAGCATACAAAGTCGAAGGTAAGTGAGGTAAATACTATTGACATTTTCGTGTTAATGTGATATCATTTTAATATCATCAAGAGATGATTAAGATACAAAACAGATACATAGACAAAAGGAGCGAATGACATGAACAACAATATCAAAACCATCTGCGAGAACTTCATCGCAAACCGCGATGCCGTAAAAAAGGTCTTTTCACTGGAGAGCGAGCATATGTATGCGGCATCCGCCTGCACCCTCACAGCCGCAGGTGTGACCGCTGATGCTGACAGCCTTAAAGCCTGCAAAAAGGTACTGAAAAACGGTACATCAGCTATCTCTAACCTGCGCGGCATGATAGAACAGTCTGCGGCAGTAAGGCTTTACATATCGGGCGAGCCGGAGGAATATCTCAGAAAGACCCTCGCCTGCTATGACATCATCAAAAAAGAACTCGGCAGGAGCGAGTACACTGCACTTCTCGCCCTCTTTCTGGCAGATATGACCGATGAAAGCGGCGCTGAACAGGCGGCGGTCAAGGCAAAAGAGATATACAAACTAATGACCAAAGACCACCCTTTCCTGACTGGCAGTGAAGATAAGGTGATGGCAGGCTTTATGGCACTTACCGCCAAGGACAGCAAAGCCCTCTGCGAGGAAGCCGAGAACTGCTACAAGCTGCTGAAAAAGCGCTTTTCAAGCTCAAGCACTTTGCAGACATGCTCGCATGTACTGGCTATGGCTGAAGGTACTGCCGAAGAAAAAGTCTCCCGTGTCGAAAGGCTCTTCGACCTGCTGAAAGAGTCCGGCAAAAAGTACGGTAAAAACACCGAGCTTACCGCGCTGACAGCACTCTCCCTCTCCGATGCCGATGAAAAAACGCTGGTCGATACCATCTGCGAGATAGATGACTTTCTTGCAGAACAGAAAGGCTACGGTATGCTGGGCTTCACCAAGCAGTCAAGGCTCATGCACGCCGCTATGCTGACCTCTGCGGCTTATCAGCATGATACAGGGCTGGGCGATGCGGCATCTACCGCGACAACAGTTGCGATGATAGCGGCTGTCGAAATGGCAATGATAGCAGTGGTCATCTGCACCACGACCACCACTGCGGCGGCAGCCTCCAACTAAAACAAAAACATGGAACAACAAGACAAAATTACAGGAGCGATAATTATGACAGAGAAAATTTTATCCACAAAGAAAAACGGAATGGCAATGATGATGCTGTTCATTTTATTGTACATCTTATCATTTGCGGGCATAGCCATCGGTACAGGCATGGGCGATGCGGCAGGCATACTGCTGACGGTCATCTCAGGCTTTTGGGCGATGTTCGGCTGGATACCGTTTCTCGGACTGAAAGTCCTGCGCCCGCAGGAAGCGCTGGTGCTTACCCTCTTCGGCAAATACAAGGGCACATTAAAGGGTGACGGCTTTTACTGGGTAAACCCGTTCTGCACCGCTGTTAACCCGGCTGCCGGCACTAAGCTCAGGCAGAGCGGCGATGTGAACAGCGAAAGCGCAAAGACAGCTGCCGCAGGCGCCGCTGAAGTCATCAGCCCGACCACAGGCTACCCTAAGATAGACAAAAAGATATCCCTCAAGATAATGACCCTCGACAACAACAAGCAGAAGATAAACGACTGTCTCGGCAACCCTGTTGAGATAGGCATAGCAGTCATCTGGCGCGTTGTAGATACCGCAAAGGCAGTGTTCGATGTGGACAATTACAAGGAATATCTCTCCCTCCAGTGCGACACAGCGCTGAGAAATATCGTAAGGCTCTACCCCTACGATGTTGCACCCAACGTTGATACCACAGGTGACGGTCTTGCAGATGAAGGCAGTCTGAGAGGTTCCAGCGAGATAGTCGCACAGCGCATACGCGATGAGATACAGGAGAAAGTCACAAATGCAGGCATCGAGATCATCGAGGCGAGAATAACCTACCTTGCCTACGCCCCCGAGATCGCAGCCGCAATGCTGCAAAGACAGCAGGCAAGCGCAGTAGTTGACGCAAGAAAGCTGATAGTTGACGGTGCAGTGGGCATGGTCGAAATGGCTCTTGAACAGCTCAGCGAAAAGAACGTGGTAGAGCTGGACGACGAGCGCAAGGCAGCTATGGTGTCCAACCTGCTTGTAGTTCTCTGCGGCAACCACGATGCCCAGCCTATTGTGAATTCGGGCAGCCTGTACTAAATGGCAGCAAAAAAACAAGTTCCGCTGCGCCTTTCGGAAAAGCTCTATAACGAGATCGCTGCATGGGCAGAAGATGACTTCCGCTCTGTGAACGGTCAGATCGAGTACCTGCTTACCGAATGCGTCAAGCAGCGCCGCAAAAACGGCGGCTATGTGGGCAAGGACATAGACGCTCCCCCCGACTTCGATGTGAAGAAGTTCGATTAAAAAAACACCCGCGAGCATGACACTCGCGGGTGTTTTTCTGTACAATATCGAAAAGAGGCCGAATATTTCCGACCTCCTTTCATGTGCATAGTATTTTTGTGTACAAGCGTTCATGTAAATTTTTCTGCGGACACAAGCTGCTTATTGTGACCGCCCCGAGCATCATACTGCAAACACCTCTTTTCTATGTTGAAATCGCTGCAGTTTTACCGTATCTATGCCGTAAATACGGTTTTTGCCGACTATCCGCCGACAGTACATCGAAAGCAGCATAAGTGAGCCTTTCAGTCATCACGGCAGGGTGCTTGTTTGCCGTCATGCACCATCAGGCTGTCTCTCCTGCTCTCTGACGAAAGTATACCACGCTTCAGCGAAGATTTCAAGAGGTCTAACCGTATTTTAACCCTGTCGTAGCCAAACTGACAAGCATTGTTTTCGTTTCGCAAATACACAACCAAATCGGGATCTGGATTTCTGAGAAAGGGCAAAAAAATTCCCCTTAAACAAGGGGAATTCTGGTATATTTAAGCAGCTCCTGTGCTGAAAAAGGCATTATTATCTCTCTGTCTGCCAAAGCCTTATCTACAAGGGCAGTACTGAGCTTTGCACCCTGTGACACCTCGATGGCTACATAGTTCTTGATCTCGCGGAACTCCTCCGCATGCTCGCTGCACCAGTCATTGATCCTGTGGTACTCGTCAAAATCAAAAATGTTCTTTTGCTTGTTCTTCTCGAAAAAGTCCATTATGGCTTGTTTTTTCCCGAAAAACACCGTTAACGCCCTCCTTACGATCAACATATATGTAAAAATACTTCTGATGAAAACAGTATATCACATATTTAAACATATGTAAAGCGTCAGCCAAAGATTTTACATTAAAATCACAATTGCTTAATTTTTAAACAAATTTAGAATATAGAAAGCAGAGTTAATCTTTATCATCGCCCGCAACAGTACCGCGCACGCTTCTGCCCTTGTCGAAATCATCGAGGAAATGGTGGTATTCATCGCCGATGTGATAGCTGATTATCGTCTGCAAATTGACATTCTCCACACTGCGGAAAATATTCATGTCGATGGCAGGGCTTCTCTCACGAAGCATTCTCAGCAGTTCCTTGACCTCCTGCCGCTTTGAGTTGCTGCTGCCGTCATCGTAGACTTCCCTCTCCTCAGTGAACCGACAAGCGCACTGTATGAACTCCAGCCCGTTGTACCTGCACCACTTGATTATGTCGTCCTCCCGCACCATATACAGGGGACGTATCAGCTGCATGCCCTCAAAATTCTCGCTGTGTATCTTCGGCATCATCGTCTGCACCTGCGAACCGTACAGCATGCCCATCAGTATCGTTTCTATGACATCATCAAAATGGTGACCCAGCGCTATCTTGTTGCAGCCCAGATCTTTCGCGTTTTTGTAGAGATAGCCCCTCCTCATCCTCGCACAGAGATAGCAGGGGTTCTGCCGCACGTTCACCACCGAGTCGAAAATTTTCGTATCGAATATCTTTATGGGGATCTCCAGCTTTGCCGCGTTGTCGATTATCTTCTGCCTGTTTTCGGCGTTGTATCCGGGGTCCATGACGATATATTCCACATCGAACGGCACTTTCGAGTACCTCTGCAAGCGCTTCATGCACATCGCCATCATCATCGAATCCTTGCCGCCCGAGATACAGACCGCGATCTTGTCGCCCTCCTGTATCAGCTGATAATCCTTCACACCTTTTAGGAATTTCGACCATATCCCCAGCCTGAATTTCTTGACCAGCGAAAGTTCAATATCGTTTGGTATTTCCATACTTCTCACTCCATCTGTCCCATTATCGGGACTTGTTATCCGTCTGCATCACGCACATACTGCCATTGGCAGAAAATCCGCATTTCCCGTAAAAGCCCACAGTTTCGGGCGTTTTCTTGGTTATCAGATAGACGTTCCCACCCGCATACCGCCCTGCCGCATTTCTCAGTTTCTGTCCCATTATCGGGACTTGTTATCCGCCTGCATCACGCACATGCCGCCATCGGCAGAAAATCCGCACTTCTCGTAAAAGCCCAAAGTTTCGGGCGTTTTCTTGGTTATCAGATAGACCTTCCCTCCCGCAGACCGCCTTGCCGCGCCTCTCAGGCTCTGTCCCATTATCGGGACTTGTTATCCGTCTGCATCACGCACATGCCGCCATCGGCAGAAAAGCCGCATTTCTCATAAAAGCCCACAGTTTCGGGCGTATACTTGGTTATCAGATAGACGTTCCCACCCTCAGACCGCCCTGCCGCGCTTCTCACTCCATCTGTCCCATTATCGGGACTTGTTATCCGTCTGCATCACGCACATGCCGCCATCGGCAGAAAAACCGCATTTCTCGTAAAAGCCCACAGTTTCGGGCGTTTTCTTGGTTATCAGATAGACGTTTCCACCCGCAGACCGCCTGACCTCTTCTATCAGCCGCCTGCCGATGCCTCTTCCGCGATACGCGGGATCTGTCCACAACTCTATGATGCGGCAGACCACACCGTCATAGTAAAACTCCCGCTCACTGATGACCGACCCCGTCAGACTGCCCTCCTGCCACGCCGCATATCCGAAACGTCCATATCCGCACAGCAGACCATCCACCCTGTCGAACGCCGTTTCTTCTGTCCAGCAGTCATTCCAGGGAGGCGCATTGAAGGTATTCATGTAAGACAGCGCCAGAGCTTTCAGATCAGGGTAATATATCGGACAGATACCGTTTTTCACCTCGTCATCGCGTGAATTTTTCGGCTCACGCAAAGGCTCATGACCCAGTTTGACAAGATACTCGTTCAGCAGACGAAAAAACTCATCTATCGAACGATCGCCCCGCTGCCCGAAAGCCGCCGCATAGCCGATAGCCGACAAACTCCTCACTTCGCCGTAACGCTCTGCCGCATATTCGCTGAACCCTTCAGGCAGAAGCACAGGCACTTCCCTGCCGCCGAAGCCAAAACTCCACCCCTGCAGAAAAACCTCCAGCCGCGATAACTCAGCTTTTCCGAGACACGCTCCCGGGTGTTCCCAGCACTTCTCGTAGAAAGCCCTTGCTTCGGGGCAGATGTCTCGTGGTTTTAAGTCCATAATATCACCCATTTAAGAATTACGTGCTTTTCGTTTCGAGTATTCCTCCAGCTTTTTAAGCTGTTCTATCGTGCCTATCGGCTCGCGGTCAAGCCCTTTCAGAAAATCGTCCAGCAGGTCGAACCACTTGTAGAAAGCCGCCTTTTCGTCCCCCTCATTTTTCAGCACCAGCGCAAAAGTATCGCGCTCCGTCTTGTCACCGTAGAACCACTCCACAAATTCGGTGAAGCCATCGGGGATTATCACATGTCTGTTGCCGCCGAAAAGACTGTCAGACATGACCATTCCGTCCATAAAAGTTCTAAGAAAAGTTATGCTCTCACTGCCCAGAAAAGCAGTCGGGTGCAGTTTGAGTTTTCTGTAAAAATACCGTGTTACCGAAGAAATATCTTTATTTGTTCTTTCCATAATTTCCCCCACTTAACCAAGAATATTGAAGCCCAGCGCGGTCAGTGTAGTGATTATCGCCGCCGCCAGCGCCACGCCCAGCACCACCGCCAGAACGCTCTGCTTGAAATCAAGATCAAGCATGCTTGCCGCCAGTGTGCCAGTCCACGCACCCGTACCGGGCAGAGGTATCCCCACAAACAGCAGAAGCGCCCAGAACATGCCCTTGCTGCCCGCCTTTTCCCTCAGTTTTTCGCCGCCCTTGTGCCCTTTTTCAAGGCACCAGCTGAAAAATTTCCCTATGACGGGCTTATCAGCCCCCCATTCAAGAACCTTTCGCGCAAAAAAGAATATAATAGGCATTGGCACCATGTTGCCGATCATCGAAATTATGACAGCATCACGCAGAGATACGCCCATTCCGCGCCCCAACGGTATCGCGCCGCGCAGTTCCAGCAGAGGTACCATTGATAAAAAAAACGTAAATATGTACTTTTTCAGCATTGTCAGTTCTCCTCAAATTCAATTTTTACAGAACGACCCGCACGTGCGCGGAATGCGTCCTCAACGCCCATCATAAGTGTTTTCAGCCGTTTTGCCTGCGCCCTCGTTTCCACCAGATCAGCCGCAGCATAGCACATGTCTTTGGCGGACTCTTCATCGCGGCTAAGCAGATATAACTGCCCCAGCCCCAGAAAACACTCGCATTTCAAACCGTCATCGCGGAAATGCATAGCCGAGTTGAAAAGCCTGAAAGCGTTGTCAAGCCGACCGTTCAGCATACACAGCATGCCCAGCGTGTGCATGACGAACCCTCCGCGCCGCGCCAGTATCGCCCTGTCAAAATAGCGCCTCGCCTTGCGGTAGATGTCGTTCGCAAGCTCGATATTGCCCTCCAGCACCGCCGAATACAGGCAGATATTGAAATACTCCTCCTGCTCGGCAGTGGTCAGCCGCGAAAAATCCAGTTCCCTCAGCTGACGGCGGCAGTCCTCATACCGCTCGCCCTCAAGGTACATCGAAGCGAAAGTCAGCCGCCTGCTGTCAGTCACCTCTCCGCCGAGAAATGCATTCAGCATATTAAAATATTCATCATCATAACCGAGTTTCAGCCTGTGTTCGGCAAGTCTGTCAAGCTCCATATTCTTGCGCACATCAATGACAGCCGAGATCGTTCCGAGTATGCAGAATATTACAGTCAGACAAATTATCCAGATGCTCCAGCACTGTATCATGCTTATCCTCATGCCCGAGATGAGCCATGCCGCAGACATGATGATATAGCCGATAACAGAAGCATACGAGATGCTGTGCAGCAAATTCACAGCAAGACTGTTCCCGCGCTTTATCTTCATAAGCTCCATATACACAGCATTCCTTTCTGTACAAATATCAGCCCAGTTTAGAAATAATATCGAAGTATCCGCCCAGCGCCGAAGCAAGGTTGCCGTCCTCGGTAATATCAAAATAAACAGCCTCGCCGCAGTCTTTTATATGATTATTTGAAAGCCACTCTTCTATTTCAAGCTCGTCATCGCCCGCTATGGCATCATAGAAGATCTGGGTGAAAACATGGCGGCGGCGCGAAGCGTCATACACCTGCGTCGAATGGTCGCAAACAACGGTATATGTGTGGTTTGCAACATAATCGTCCACAATGGCACGCGAAGCATCGCCCAGCTCATCATAAGTCGTGCGTTCGGCAAAAAAGCCTTCTTTGTCCAGATCTTTGGTCAGCTGCCACGCCTCTTCAAATTTCTTCTCACGTATCAGCTGAGCAAATTTTTCGCGTATCTCGGGGCTTTGGTCGAACGTGGCATTTTCGTCCTCGATAGTGCCGCGGCACTCAGCCAGATTATCCGAGTACGTCTTGACTTTTTTCTCGTCAGCCACACCGTCAAGCAGCAGGATATTCGTGTAATCAATGATAAAATCGTCATCAATATTGAAAAGCACCTTGCCGTCATCATCGGGAAGTGTACACTTTAACGCCCAGTTATTTCGTGCGAGGGGCATCTTGTCCAGCGTTTTTTGTATCCACGCGAAATATCCGTCCTCATTTTCGGACTTGTAAAGCTGGTTAACAAACTGACCTTTTGAGAAATTAAGCAAAAAATATTCATCATAAAACAGCATCTCTTTAACGCCTGCAAGCACGTAGCTGCGGGTATACTGACCATTTTCGGCGTAAGTATTTTCAAGCCAGTTTTTTGTACTGTTATCGGTCTGTTCCCAATGTGTCCACACCAGATCACCGAAATCTATCTGCAATATTTTTGATAATTGAGCAGACTGCCTGTTATGGTCAAAAAATTTGTAATACACGCTCGAAGGCTCAAGCATATCACAGAGCGTATTGATGTCGCCCGACTTCAGTGCCGTAAGAAAAGCATCGGTCTGCTCAGTGACGATCGCCGCTTTATCCGAAAGATCAACAGTAGTGACGGGCATATCGACCATATCACCCAAGTCCTCGTCAACAGGCTTTTCGGAAGCACTGCTGTCTGTTTTTTCGCCCTCGTTAACTTTAGCCGTCGTAGTGCTGACCTTAGTTGCTTCTCCGCCAACTTCACTGCCCGCGCAAGCCGCCAGCGACAAGCCCATGCACCCCGCAAGCAGGATAGAAATTATTTGCTTAAAATCCATCAGATCTCCTCCGTAAAGAAGTTATACATATACTATTTTATTATATCATACCCCTTTGGATTTTACAATAGGTGCATTCCATTTTTGTAAATTTGTATAAAATTTACTCCAAAATCCGCTTATATTCGGAATTGATTTTTTTCATAAGATGTGTTATAATATTATTGTTATTAATTTAACAAGTGAAAGGAGTAAAGTGATGAAACAAATACTAGTATGCCGCGAGACCGACCCGCGCGAGACCCGCGTGGCGCTGATCCCCGACGACATCAAAAAGCTGGCAAACATGGGCTATTCGGTGAAGGTAGTGCGT
>NZ_CACWPP010000110.1 GCF_902762735.1 uncultured Ruminococcus sp. | reverse complement strand
ATGCGAGAGGCTCTGCCCCTCGCGCTCCCCGCAAGCCTGCTGGCGCGAGGCTTGACCGCGCGCTTTGACTCGGCTTCGCTTTGTGTTTTTGCTACGCTTCGTTGGCGGCACGGCATTCTCCAATGCATGCCAATAATTATGAATTATGAATTATGAATTATGAATTAAAAAAGCCTGACTGTTACGCGGTTGATGTTGTCAAAGCTGTAAGCCGAACTTGATGACAGGCTTTTCACTATCTTTACGGAAAGCTCATCGCCTTCAGTGAGAGGGTCATATCTCCTGCCGCGATAAGTGACCGTGACATCTGTAACGCCCTCAGACTCGGAGTACTCTGCCCTGAAAACTACGGGCATATCCTCATCGCTGACAGCGGGCAGGATATTGCCTGTGACAAGCTCTTCAAAACAAAGCTGCATATTTCTGACAGTTTTTGCCGAAAGCAGATTTTTCCTGCCGAACTCCTCTATCTGCGACAATGCTCCGATAATATCCGCATCGGGAGTATCAAGCACTATCTCCAGCTGTTTCAGGCGCTTTATGAAAATGCGCGTCTTTTCTTTTTTCGGTGCATCGAATATCTGCTCGGGAGTTCCCTCTTCATAGATGCCGCCTTCGTCCATGTAGAAAACCCTGTTGGAGACATCTCTTGCGAATTTCATTTCGTGGGTGACTATCATCATGGTCATGCCCTCTTTGGCGAGTGTGCGTATGACCGACAGCACCTCACCGACCATAGTGGGGTCAAGTGCAGAAGTCGGCTCGTCAAAAAGTATCATCTCGGGCTTCATGGCTATTGCACGCGCTATCGCCACGCGCTGTTTCTGTCCGCCCGAAAGTTCATCGGGAAAGGCGTTCGCTTTTTCAGCAAGCCCGACCCTGCGCAGAAGCTCCATACCTTCCTTATAAGCCTGTTCGCGCGGTACTTTGAGCAGGTCAACAGGCGCTGAGATAACATTATCAATGATACTTCTGTTGGCAAACAGGTTGAATGACTGGAACACCATGCCCATCTTGCGGCGCACTTTTGAAATATCGCACTTTGCATCGGTCATTACCTCACCGCCGAAAGTCACCGTGCCAGATGTAGGCATCTCCAGCTGATTGATGCACCTTAACATGGTAGATTTGCCTGTCCCCGAAGGACCTATCACCGAGATCACATCGCCCTTGTATATCTCGGCATTGACATCTTTCAGCGGGGTGATATTCGGGTATTCTTTTCTAAGATGCTCTATCTTTAACAGGCACATTCAGACCGCCTCCTTTACTGTGTGCTTTCTGTTCCTGCGGTCGAGCAGTCTGACCGAGAGTCTGATGATAAGCGTCAGTATCCACGCAAGAATAAAGTATATCACCGCAGTGACTATCAGCGGGAAGAACGCTTCATAAGTGCGGCTCCTGATAATATCGCTCATTTTAGTCAGATCCTGTATCGCGATATAGCCGACTATCGAAGTGCTTTTGAGCAGAGATACCACCTCGCCCCTGTAAACGGGCATCTGTCTCAGCGCCGCCTGCGGGAAAATGAACTTGAAAAACGCGCTGTTCTCGGTGTAGCCCAGTGCGAGTGCCGCCTCGCGCTGACCGTCATCAACGCTTTCTATGCCCGAGCGCATTATCTCAGACACATACGCGCCGAAATTCAGCGTAAAGCCGATTATCGCCACCCACACCGACGGCAAGCCCGACCTGCCGAAAACCACGTAGTAGAGTATCATCAGCAGTACCACCATCGGTGTGCCCTGCAAAAGTCTGACATATAGGTTTGATATGATATTCGCGAGCCTGCTCCCCGTGCGCCTGAACATGCACACCAGAAAAGCCAGCACCGTGCCGAACAGAACAGTCATAACAGTGATAAAGCAGGTCGTGCCGATACCCTGTACTATCAGTTTCCAGCGGTCCTCGCGGATAAAGTTCTTCTCGATGCCCGACTTTATCTGCTCATACAGCGAGACCTCAGCACGCTGATATGAGCCGCCCGAAATATCTTCGGTGCGTATCAGTGCTGTCATACCGCCCCTGTAAAACGTGTCTGAGAAATCCATGCTCTGCTTACGCTCTTCCGTTACCGAGCATGTACCTGCGAGAATGTCATATTTGCCTGATGTGATACCTGCTATGGCGCCTTGGAGACTGCAAGGCTCAAATTCAACATCATAGCCGTATTTTTCGGCAAAATCCAGTGTCAGCTCCACCGCATAGCCTGTAAGACCCTCATCGTTAATGTATGACATCGGCTGCATCTCAGGCACTGCCGAGACATGCAGAGTGCCGTTCGTCCCTTTCAGGTCATACTTTCTCAGCTTTTTAGCCGCTTCATCATCTCCCGTCCACTTATCAGTCAGCGTCTCCAGAGTGCCGTCTGCCCTGCACTCAGCCAGAAATTCGTTGAACTGTTCCAGCTTTTCGTGTTCGGTCTTTCTGCTGAAAATGAAAGAATAATCATCTTCTACCACAGCTTTATTTATGTATGAAATATCATCATGCTGTGCCGATATTAGTTTGGCAACAGGTTCATCAGCAATAAACAGGTCTATTTTGTGGTTACTGAGCGCGGCTGCCAGATCGCCCTCACTTTCAAAATAAAAATAGGTGCTGTTGGGGAAAGTCTCAAACGATACGGGTTCAAAACTGGAGCCTGTCTTTATGCCTATCTTTTTGCCGTCATATTCGGAGACATCAGGCTCTGCCGCACCTGCCTGCGCACCAAGCTCAGATGCCCTTACCGCAACGACCACACCGCCCGTGCTGACGGGGTCTGAGAACATCACTTCTTCCTCGCGCTCGGGTGTGACGTTCATCGAAGTGGTGAACTCGTACCGCCCCGATTCCAGCGCGGGTATCCTTGCAGGAAAATCCACATCTCCCAGTTCAAGAGCATAGCCGTATTCCTTGCAGAACCTCACTGCAATATCAATATCATAGCCCACGTTCATGTTATCTTTTATGTAGGAGAACGGTTCGTCCGTAGTGGTGGTGACGACATGCACCGTGCCGTTCTCACCTGTCAGCCCTGACATATCCACCACTTTTTTGCTCTCATCATTACCGAACCATATCGAATCAAGCTCTGCGATAGTGCCGTCAGAATTGGCTTTTGCCAGAAATGCATTCAGCTGACCGCACAGCTCAGCCTCTTTCGCATCGTCTTTCCTGAAAGCGAACGAGTAATCCTGATCGGTGAGCCGTTCCTTTATGAAATCGACCTCAGGCAGATTTGCATGTATGCTTTTCAGCGCAGGCGCATCACCAAGATATGCATCTATCGCACCGCCCGTGAGCGCCGCATTGAGGTCTGCATAATCCTTGTAGTAAAAATACTCGCTGTCAGGGAACGCCTCAAAGCTCGCCTGTTCGAGATTTGTGCCTGACAGTATGCCTATTTTTTTGCCGTTGTAATCAGCGGCAGTGACTTCCCTTTTTTCAGTGCTGACGGGTGTGTTTTCTTTTTTTCTCCCGTACACCGCGAATACCGTCACAGCCGCCAGCATGACAAGCACAGCGATGATGACTGCATCGGTCTTGAATGTTTTTGTGTTTGTTTTCATATCGCTCACACCTTTTATTTTTCTCCCGATCCTGATGTGTATTGCTGATGATGCAAGGGGAACAATACACAGCCAAATCGGGATCTATTTTTATAGTTGAAAGACTCCCCTTACTGCCGTGTACTGCTTTTCACTGCGGTGCGTAAAGATATTCGCCAAGCGCCTTGCCCCCGCAGTATCGCCTTTTGCGGTGTATCACGGGGACTGCCGTATTCGGCATCATCAGCAATACACATCTGCATGGGAAGTTGAAATAAAAATATGACTATCCCTTTAGCACACCACTGCAAAATACCTTTATCAACGGGAAAAGATAACCGCCAACTGTATTTGGTTCCCGATATGACATCGTTTATTTTGGCGTATCAGCGGGATAATCACAAATAGAAATATTAAATAAATATGTATCTGTAAATATTATACCACACAAATACAGATTTGTCAAAGAAATAAATATAATTTCCACAAAAAACATCTTTCGCTCGTCAGCTGTAACAGAAAGCAGTTTTTTAAGTAAAGCCGTCATAAAAAGCAGTGAGTTAACTTTAATTTAATTATGAAAAATGATAAAATCGCAGATCACCCCCTTGACAAACGTAAGAGAACAGTGTATGCTTATATAAGAGAACGGCGTTCGCTAAAAAGACAGGAGACAACCAAATGCCAAGAGATAAGACAGAGAGCCATGAGCGCATCGTGGCGGCGGCTAAGGAAGAGTTTCTGAGCTGCGGCTTTGAGAATGCTTCGATGCGGCGTATAGCGGCAGGCGCAGGTATGACCGTTTCGGGGCTGTATAAGCATTTCCCGAGTAAAGAGGATATGTTTGCCCACTTAGTACAGCCGATACTTGACAGCTTTTATGAACTTTACCGCCGCAAAGAGCAGGAAGAGAATGATGCCATCGAGGAGATAGGCGCGGCGGCGGCATTCCTCGAAGAAGATGCGGTGTTAGCTATGGGGTTTGTGTATGACCATTTTGACGAGTTCAAACTGCTGGTATGCTGTTCGCAGGGTACGCGGTATGAGGACTATGCCCATAAGCTCGCCGAGATGGAGGAAGAGAGTTCGCTGAAGCACATCGAAGCTCTGCGCATGCGCGGTGACTGTGTGCCTGATTTTGACAGGCGCGAGTTCCATCTGCTGGTATCCTCGAACGTGGAGGCGGTCTTACAGCCTATAAGACACGATTTCACGCGGGAAGCCGCCATGCACTACGCGGTGACGATAAACACGTTTTTCTCAAAGGGCTGGAAGTGGCTCTGCGGAATGGAATGACGGGCAGTCTTTCGGCGGTAAGAACAGATAGGTTTATGTCGGCTTTATGCCGATATAAATTTGTATAAAAGTTAGTACAAACTAACTTTATAAGGAGGTAATTCATATGACATGGCTTGCCGAAAACATCATGTCGGTGGTGCTGCTGGCAGTTTTTGCGCTCATAGTGTTCTTTATTGTGAGGAGCAAGATAAGGGCGAAAAAATCGGGCGGCTGCGGGTGCGGCTGTTCGGGCTGCAGCGGGTGCAGCTGCGGCGCGGGAAAAGAAAAAAAGCAAATATGACTGTCCCATCGGCACACAGACCGAAAATGCGGCAGACAAACGGATAACCGAGCTTCCCGTATCTTTCTCCGATGAGTGGAAGAGAAGATTGCGCCGAGCATCTTAATATCTGTGTGACCGCTGTTCTTGTGGTGTGTCGGCGGGATGACCATAAAAGCATAAATCAGAATTGGAGGAAAAAACATGAGGCTGACAGACTCAACTGCTGATATGCATGGCAGGATACTTTCGGTGAGCGGTGACGACCATTTTATGAACCGCATCACCTCGATAGGCATAACCGAAGGAACAGCTTTCCAAACGGTGAGGAACGACAGGAAAATGCCTGTGCTGATATATCTCAGAGAAACGCTCATCGCGCTGAACAGGGCTGATGCAGAGAAGATAGAGGTGGAAGCAGTATGACAGGCAGTATCGCACTTTTAGGTCAGCCCAACTCGGGCAAATCGACCATATACAACAACCTGACAGGCGCACGTCAGCATGTGGGCAACTGGGCAGGCAAGACCGTTGAGAAGAACGAGGGCAGCTTCACCTTCAACGGCGTAAAGTACACCGTCACCGACCTGCCGGGAAGCTACGGTCTTTCGGGAAATTCCGACGAGGAGATAATCACAACGGATTTCATAAAGTCGGGCAAGAGCGAGCTGACTGTGGTGCTGGTGGACGCTTCACAGCTTGAAAGAAGCATGTTCATGCTGGCGGAGTTTGCACGCCTTGACAAACCTGCCATGCTGGTGCTTAACATGATGGACGTTGCAAAGGATATGGGCAAGAATATTGACACCGATGCGCTGGCGAAAAAGCTGGGCATACCCGTCCTGCCTTTCAATGCCACAGATACTAAGGATTATGACAAGCTGAAAAAGCTGATAGCCGAAGAACTCAAAAAACCTCACAGGCTGTCTGTAAAAGCCCCCGAAGGCAAGGCTGATGTCAAGGCTGACAGCAAGGCGAAATTTGACTGGGTAAGCGAGATACTCGAAAATGTCACAAGAACGAAAGCGTCGGACTACAAGATGTCGAAATTCGACCGTGTTATGACAAGACCGATACTGGGCAAGGTCATCTGTATCGCGGTGGTGCTGCTGGCATTCATGGTCTCGATGATAGTCATGCTGCCGTTTGCAGGTGTCGGTCAGATGATACCCACACTTCTGCACGACCCCGTTGACAAACTGCTTACAGGCTGGAACGTTCACCCCTGGATCGTGAACATATTCAGCATGATGATACCGAACACGCTGTCGTTCACAATATCTATGGCGAGCTTTGTTCTCGGCGTTAACATCGTTTTCGGCTTTCTGGAAGAAACAGGCTTCATCGCCCGCGCGGCATATCAGTTTGACGGACTGCTTTCAAAGCTGGGCTTGCAGGGCAAGGCTATCTGTCCGATGCTGATGGGCTTCGGCTGTACTATCGGCGGCGCATGCGGCACAAGGGTCATGGATAACTGGGGTCAGCGAATGCTGGCGATGTCCATAGTCTGGTCGATACCGTGTGCGTCGATCTGGTCGATAATACCTGTGGTATCGGGCATGTTCTTTACATGGTGGCAGACTATGCTGGTGTGTGTCGGCATACTGGCTTATGTGATCGTTTCGATGATAATAGTTTCAAAAGTGTTCGGCAGAAAACTCGCGCCGATAGAAACAAGAAGCGGCATGATAATGGAACTCCCGCCCTACCACAAGGCACACTGGAAGCATATCCTCAAAGAAGCCTTTTTCAAGGCATGGGATATATTCAAGAGGGCGCTGGGCACTGTAACACTGGTATCGCTGATATTCTATGTGCTTTCTTTCAGCAGGGACGGCAACGTGAACAACAGCCTGCTTTACCGCGTCGGCACGACCATCGAACCTGTCACAAAGTTCTTCGGCATGGGCTGGCAGACTTTCGTTGCGTTCCTCAGCGGTGCTTTCGCTAAGGAAGCGGTACTCGGTACGCTGAACGCTGTTTTCATGGGCGGCAACTCCGTCATGGAAGCCGCATTCTTCTCACAGGGAACTTCCACCGATACCGCACTGCTCGGAACAGCGATGTCGCAGACAATATCAGCCGCCGAAGCGCTCGCGTTCATGTTCGCGACTACTTTCAGCGTACCCTGCCTGATGGCGCTTTCCACCACCTACAAGGAGTCGCACTCGCTGAAATGGACAGTCAAGGTCGCACTTTTCTACATCTGCAACGCGCTGGTGCTTTCCTGCATCGTGTACCACATCGCCTCCTTATTCACGTAAGTGACAAGGCTGTACCGTGTCGGATAAACGGCGCTGAACCATTCGCATTGTTTATCTGCTTTCACAGATATGCTTAAATATGTCAAAAGGCAGCAGCTGAGATATTTTTCAGCTGCTGCCTTAGTGTTTTTATTGATAATCCAACTAAACCTTTCCGTTTTTTAATTGCCTGAAATGTAAAACCCTCTATTTTACAGCATTTTGATTATGCAGCCTTATGGATTGTGGCAAGGTTTAATTTTGGGGAGCAATATAAGACTGACACACCATAAAAACGGCGTTCCTGCGGTTTTCAAAACGGTCGGCGCATATCTCTCCCCGCTGTAAGGGAAAGATCTTGCTTATCCCATTTTCAGCCTGTATGCCAAAGAGAAAGTCATATAACAGAAACTTCCGTTACTGCTGTTGACCGTTCTGACAATAAAAAAACTCTTCCTGTAACACAGAAAGAGTAAAAATGCAGGTAAGAGGACTTGAACCTCCACGGGGTTGCCCCCACTAGCACCTGAAGCTAGCGCGTCTGCCAATTCCGCCATACCTGCATATTATCCATCGTGAAGCATTCTGGGAACTATCCTTGACCCTCACAACATAAACTATTATATCACACTTTATTTTGTTTGTCAAGTACTTTTTCAGATTTTTTCAAAAAAAAATTGTGGTTATCCCGCTGACACGCCAAAAAAACAGCGGCTATACAGAACTTAGGGTTCTTGGCGTGAGGCGCTCAATTATCCTTTTGTTCACCGCATTTTTAGTTGGTGAGTTAAAGGGATAACCATATAAAAAAAATTCTGACAGCACCAGCAGTCAGCCTAAGCATGCTTATTGCCTTTCAAAGCGGCACTGCTATAACCTCAGGTTATGGTGCTATGCGATAATGGTATTTTACAAAAGACCGAAACTGTGCTATAATTTAGAAAACAGCAGGAACGTTCAGCAAAACGAAAGGCGGTAATTTTATGGCAAACAAAGAACTTTCAGATATTTTCCCACTGGGCGAGAAGAACCCCTTCGGTCAGTTTTTCATCGGGCAGAGCTACCTTGCGCCGCTGACCACCGAACAAGTCCCCACATACAACGTTACATTTGAACCTGCATGCCGCAACAACTGGCATATCCACCATGCGAAGAGCGGCGGCGGTCAGATGCTTATCTGCGTGAGCGGACGCGGCTGGTATCAGGAATGGGGCAAAGAACCGCGTGAGCTTCATGCGGGCGATGTGGTGAATATCCCTGCGGGCGTAAAGCACTGGCACGGCGCGGCTAAAAATTCGTGGTTCCAGCATCTGGCGATGGAGATACCCGCTGAGGACGGTCACACCGAATGGTGCGAGCCTGTGGACGATGAGCAGTACGGTAAACTGGACTGACAGTGAGGTGACGGATATGGCAGTAAGTGAAAAAGCTAAGGCTTATCTTGACAGAATGTTCCCTGAGGGGAGAGAGGGGCTGGAAAAGACCGACCCCGAATTCTGCGAATTTTTCAAAAATTTCGCCTTTGACGAAGTGGTGAACAGCGATGACCTTGACGACAAAACACGCTTTATGGCGATACTTGCGACTCTGCTGGGGTGCGGCGGCATAGACGAATTCAGGGTGATGCTCCCTGCGGCGCTGAATATGGGCGTTACTGCGGTCGAAGCCAAAGAGATAGTCTATCAGGCGGTGGCTTATCTGGGCATCGGGCGGGTGTACCCGTTCCTGAAAGCGGCTAACGAGGTCATGGGCGAGATGGGCATTTCCCTGCCGCTCGAAGGTCAGTCTGCGACAACGCCCGAAACAAGGCTCGAAAAAGGTGCGCAGGCGCAGGTGGATATTTTCGGCGAGGGCATGAAGGACTTCTACAAGACGGGTCCCGCCGAAACGGTACACATAAACCGCTGGCTGGCAGATAACTGCTTCGGTGACTACTACACGCGCGGCGGACTTGACTGCAAACAGCGCGAGATGGTGACTTTCTGCTTTCTTTCGGCGCAGGGCGGCTGTGGACCTCAGCTGACTGCCCACGCGGCGGGCAACATGAAAGTCGGCAACGACAGGGCTTTTCTGATAAAAGTGGTGTCACAATGCCTGCCTTACATCGGCTACCCGCGCAGTCTTAATGCCATCACCTGCATAAACGATGCGGCTGACAGCCTTAAATGATGTGATCATCCCGCTGATACACCAAAATAAACGATTTTATACCGGGAACCAAATACAGTTGGCGGTTATCTTTCCCCCGCCTGCGGCGGGGGAAAGATAACATCAACTCAGTTTTTCCTCATATCCCAATTTGGTTGTGTATTGTTCCCCCGCCGAAGGCGGGGGAACAATACGAAAGAACAGCCATTTTGTATCATCAGCAATACACATCAAAATTG
>NZ_CACWPP010000109.1 GCF_902762735.1 uncultured Ruminococcus sp. | reverse complement strand
TTTGGTTTTCTTTTCCAGCATCTTTTTCACCCCTCTTTATTATACCACACTTATTCAAAAAAGCCTACCCTTTCGGGTAGACTTTTGCGACAGACTGATTTTTCCCCCGCCTGCGGCGGGGGAAAAATATACGCCAAGAACCTTAACTTCTGTATAGCCGCTGTTTTTGTGGTGTGTCAGCGGGATAACCACAATATGTAAAAAAATAAATGTGCCATGTTTTAAATAAAATGTAATTGTTTTGCACAAGAAACCAAATACGGATTTGTGCAGGCTATACAAATATATGCCTGTCATTTTGGCGTTAACCCCGCTTGACTTTATCTGAAATATACTATATACTAGAATATAGATGTATTTTGAATACAAGATGTTGTGGTCAGAAAAGCAAGGTCTGGAGGAAGCATAATGATCGTTAAGATAAAAAAGAGAGACGGAAGAACAGTTACTTTCAATATAGAGAAGATCGCGCAGGCAATATACAAGGCGGCTCAGTCTGTGGGAGGCAGTGACTACGAAACAGCACTCGAACTTTCAGGCAAGGTCGTTGATATGCTGATGGCAGAGAATATCAATACACCAACCGTAGAAGAGATACAGGATCGTGTTGAAAAGGTGCTTATCGAAGAAGGTCATGCTGCAACGGCAAAGTCTTATATCCTCTACCGTTCCATGAGGACAAAGGCGCGTGAGATGGATACCAGACTTATGAAGGTCTATGAGGATCTTACTTTCAAGTCGGCTGAGGACAGCGACCTCAAGCGTGAGAATGCAAATATCGACGGTGACACCGCTATGGGTACGATGCTCAAATACGGTTCGGTGGGCGCTAAAGAGTTCTATGAGATGTATGTGCTTGAACCTGAGCATGCCGCAGCTCACGAGAACGGAGATATTCATATCCATGATATGGATTTCTATACGCTGACCACTACCTGCACACAGATCGACCTCACAAAGCTGTTCAACGGCGGTTTTTCCACAGGTCACGGCTACCTGAGAACACCCAATGACATTACCAGCTATGCGGCACTTGCCTGCATAGCCATACAGTCCAACCAGAATGACCAGCACGGCGGTCAGTCGATACCGAAGTTTGATTATGATATGGCTGAGGGCGTTAAAAAGACTTTCAGCCACCGTTACAGGGATAATGTCAGACGCGGTCTTGCGCTGCTGGCTGATGTTCCCGATGATCCCGATATCGCCAGAAAATGTGCCGATTTTCTCAGCAAGCGCGGGCTTGTTCCGACCCTTGCGAATGATAACGGTTATATGGAAGAGGAGGCTCAGCTGCTTTCTTCCTATGCCGATGCAAAGGTAGTCAAGAAGATACAGAATTTCGCTTTCAAAAACGCCATCAAGGAAACTGACAGGGCTACATATCAGGCTATGGAGGCGCTGGTGCATAACCTGAATACCATGAATTCCCGCGCAGGTGCGCAGACACCGTTCAGCTCAATTAATTACGGTACAGATACTTCGATCGAGGGCAGAATGGTCATAAAGAATATCCTGCTGGCAGAAGAGGCGGGGCTGGGCAACGGTGAAACACCTATCTTCCCCATACATATATTCAAGGTCAAGGAGGGTGTGAACTTCAATCAATCTGATCCCAACTATGACCTTTTCAAGCTGGCGTGCCGCGTATCTGCAAAGCGCCTGTTCCCGAATTTCTCTTTTATCGACGCTCCGTATAATCTCCAGTATTACAAAGAGGGCGACCCCAATACCGAGATAGCTTACATGGGCTGCCGCACCAGAGTCATCGGAAACGCCTACGACCCCGAAAGACAGATAGTGACCGGAAGAGGAAACCTCAGCTTTACTACTATAAATCTCCCAAGACTGGGCATTAAGGCGCATTACAGCATTGAAGAATTTTACAGACTGCTCGATGACGAGCTTCAGCTTTGCATTGACCAGCTGATGCACCGCTACCGCATACAGGCAAGCAAAAAGGTCAAGAATTTCCCGTTCCTGATGGGTCAGGGCGTTTGGATAGACTCCGAGAAGCTGTCTTATAACGATACCATCGGTGAGGTGCTGAAACACGGCACACTGTCTGTCGGCTTTATCGGTCTTGCTGAGTGCCTTAAAGTTCTGACAGGCAAGCATCACGGTGAAAGTGAAGAGTCGCGCGAACTTGGTCTGCAAATCATCAGACATATGCGTGAGCGTATGGATAAGGAGACGGAATCGACAGGCATGAATTTCTCACTGCTCGCAACTCCTGCGGAGGGGCTTTCGGGACGCTTTGTTAAAATGGACAGAGAGATATACGGCAATATTCCCGGTGTTACTGACAGGGAATATTATACCAACTCTTTCCATGTGCCTGTTTATTACAAGATAAATGCCTTTGAAAAGCTGTCTATCGAAGCTCCGTATCACGAGCTTACGAACGCAGGTCATATCAGCTATGTTGAGCTTGACGGCGACCCGCTCAATAACCTCAGCGCCTTTGAAAAGGTCGTAAGGTATATGAAAGAAGTCGGCATAGGCTACGGCTCGATAAATCATCCTGTTGACCGCGACCCTGAATGCGGCTACACAGGCATAATCGGTGACCGCTGCCCGAGATGCGGCAGAAGCGAAGCCGAGCATCGCAAGTCCGCTAAAGAGAGGATACCCCGCATCAAGGTGGAATGCTCTGCGGCTGATAAAACATAAGAATAACTGACATTATCTCCTGTCCAACTTGTTGTACAGGAGATAGTTTTCACATTTGGAGGTGTACTATGGAAATAAGGATCGCGGGTCTGGCAGAAGAGTCTATCGTTGACGGACCCGGCTTTCGGTATACCATTTTCACTCAGGGCTGTCCGCACCACTGCAAGGGCTGCCATAACCCTCAGACGCATGATTTCAACGGCGGCAGACTTGATGACACCGACCGCATTTTTGAGCAGATAATCAAAGACCCTCTGCTTGACGGTGTGACTTTCAGCGGCGGCGAACCTTTCTGCCAGTGCAAGCCGCTGGTCTGTCTTGCAAGGAAGATACGAGGTTTCAAGGACAGAAAGCTGGGGATCATCAGCTACACGGGCTATACGTTTGAACAGCTGATGAAAAGATCTGAAACCGACCCTGACTGTAAAGAACTTCTCAGCCTGCTCGACTATCTTGTTGACGGCAGGTATGAAGAGGACAAGCGTTCTCTGGAACTGAAATTTCGCGGCAGCAGCAATCAGCGCTTTATTGATGTTCAGCGCTCGCTGAGAGAGGGGAGAGCGGTGGAAGCTGATACGGAATTGTTATAATGATCTGACCCGCGCTTGTTCGTCAAGTGCGGGTCTTGTTTGCAGGAATATCGTTTTATTTCAAAACATCTGTTTCAATTATAATTTTACTGCGATCGCGGCAGAACCGGGCTTACACCGTAAAACCGAAAAAGCCTTTATTTCGATAATATCATGTACTTTGAATATACGTCGAGTTCTTCGATCAGATCGTTGTTATTTATGCCGTCAAAGATAGGATCTGCTTTTTCTATGGACGTAAAATCTGTTATCATTACTATCTCGTTGTCGTATTTCATGGTAACTCTGCCTTTTTCTTCGAGGCACTTTCTCAGCTCGTCGAGATCAAGTTCTTCTGTCTGTTTACCTTTGTGGAAAGTTATCAGCTTTTGGTTTTCCATGTCGATAGTTGTCACGTAGTCGAATACTTTCAGCGCAGGGGAGTTCTCGGTATAGCCTGTGTTTGTGGTCGGTATGCCCAGCAGGCAGTCGTCTGCTATGTCATATTCGCGGCTTCTTGCACTGCGGTCTGCCCCGAACCAATTATACATTCCGTCAGACTCACCCTCTGTTATGGTGTCATCTTCGCTCTCAAAGTATCTTTCGATGTCCCATGTGGCATCAAAGTCCCATACTTCGCCGTCGATGTATGCGTAATTCCACACATGACTTGTTTCGTCATCGGGGTCGGAAGAATATACATATACCTTGCCGCATTCGATGTCAGCCATATTGAACAGCAATTGAACCGCACCGGCTATCCCGTCACATACAGCGCGTTTTTTGACCAGTGCCCCGTATGCTGACTGTGGTTCGTTGTTGACATTTATGGTGCTGTCAGCATGAAAAACGTCATAAGCGATATTTCTGCATACCCAGTCATACAGATAGTACGCCTTGTCTGCATCGGTCACGCAGGCGGACGGCATGCTGTCAACTATTTCTTTGGCGGCGGCGATGGTCTCTTCTGTATGCGAAGCTGCTTTAAGTACTGAATCGGCGATATGTATCTTATAATAGCCTTCAACGGTAAGTGCAATATCACAGCTGCCTGCCGCAAGGGGGATATTGGGAAAGTGCAGCCCCGCATATTCCCAGCCGTAATATATTTCGGCATCTCCGAATTCCACAGGAAATTCTATCTCTTCAATGCCGTTTTCGTAGGCATATCTTATGGCGGAAGCAATAGTCTGCTCGCGTGTGAATATGCTGTCATTTTTAGTCTCATCTTCGGTGTCTGCATGCTTTGGTACATATTCATCGTAAGGACTGACATAGCTGAGCCATTCTTCATATGGTGTATCTTTGTAGTTGAAGCGCACCTGCTTGTCAAAGACCTGATATTTCCTGCCATCGACTTCGATCTGATGATCTTTGGTCTCAAAGGAGTATGCAGAACTTTCACTGCTGTCGGTCTTGCTTTCTATATTTTGCTGACTTTCTGCCGGCATTTTATCTTCTGCACAGCCTGTCAGCGAAAGCGCCGCTATTGTCAGTGCTGTGATGAATGCTGCTGTTTTACTGAGTTTCATATCTATCTCCAATATCTTTATATGACTATCCCTTTAGCACACCAATTAAAAATGCGGTGAACAAAAGGATAATTGAGAGTTGTATATCTTTCCCCCCGCCGCAGGCGGGGGGAAAGATATACGCCAAGAACCTTAAATTCTGTATAGCCGCTGTTTTTGTGGTGTGTCAGCGGGATAACCACATATCTTTATATACAAAGCATTTCCCCCGCTTAGCGCGAGGGAAATACTTTTGTCATTTACTTGGCAGGCTCGATTATCTCCACATCGCCTGCGTTCATCTGTTCTGCTTCATCAGCCGCTCTCTTGATGGCTTCTTCGCGGGTCTTTTCAAGTGCATCCTTCATGTCTTTGCCGAGAAATTCGGGCAGCGACATGCCTGCCTGCTCAAACAGGTCATTGAGGGGAGGAACGCTCTTCATCAGACCGCTGAGAAAGTCAGCAGTCGAACCATTTCCGTTTCCGTTGGAACCACTGTCCCAAACGGTGATCTTGTCGATCTTGATATTCTTGATAGCTTCCACCTGAATAGCTATCAGCTGTTCCATCTTGTCAGCGATTATCAGTCTTACAGCCGCATCAGCATCGCCGCCTGCCGCAGCAACTATCTGCTTCAGACCTTCTGCCTGCTTGGTCAGTATCTCCTGATTACCCATAGCCTCAGCCTGCATCTTAGCGAAGATAGCATCAGCTTCACCCTTAGCCTTGCGCCTTGTTACCTCAGCCTGTGCCTCAGCCTCGATCTCAGCCTGCTGCTTGGAGATCTCTGCTTTTACGATAACGTCTGCCTTCTGGGTAGCCTTTTCCAGTTCTGCTCTTGTAAGCTCGGCTTCCTGCTGTGCGATGTATGCTTCCTGCTTAGCCTTAGCTGCCTGAACAGCCTCAGCTGCGGTAGCCTTACGCAGCGATTCTGCTTCTCTTTCTCTTCTCTCAGCCTCAGACTGTGCAACTGCTACCTTAGCATCGTTCTCACCCTTGATAGCGTCTGCATTAGCGGCAGCAACTTCGATCCTCTGCTCTTTCTGTGCATGCGACTGACCGATCTCGCCATCTCTGTGCTTTTCTGCAACGCTCTTCTTAGCGTCGTTGATAGCCTTTGCAGCGGCTTCCTTACCGAGTGCTTCGAGGTATCCCGATTCATCGGTAATATCAGTAACGTTAACGTTTATCAGTTTCAGACCGATCTTCTTCAGCTCAATCTCAACGTTGTTAGATACCGCCAACAGGAACTTATCTCTGTCGGAGTTTATCTCCTCGATGTCCATTGTGGCGATGATAAGCCTCAGCTGACCGAAGATTATATCCTTTGCAAGTTCCTGTATCTCCATCATTTTCAGACCCAGCAGTCTTTCAGCTGCATTCTGCATGATACCCGGTTCGGTGGATATACCTACTGTAAATCTCGAAGGAACGTCGATACGGATATTCTGCTTTGACAGCGCGTTTTTAAGATCAACGTTTATGGAAATGGGTGTCAGATCCATGTATTCGTAGGACTGTATAATAGGCATGATAAATGCCGCACCGCCGTGGATACATCTTGCGCTTCTCGCCTGACCGTTCTTGTCAGTGCCGACTTTACCGTATATAACAAGCACCTTATCGGAAGGGCATTTTCTGTACCTCGAAAGAATTGCCATCAGTGCCGCAAAAAGCACCGCCACGATTATGCAAATAATGATTACCGATTCTGATCCCATAGTTATTCTCCTTTGTCATATGTGTTATATGTTTATATTGAAGGTGATCTGTTTTGTGTTATCTCGGCTACATCGGTAGACCCCTGTAAACTGCTTGCCGTCCGATTCGTATCGGTATACGGACTTTTGAAGTATGTTTTTCATGTTTTGCTCCTTTTTTCTGTGTTATATCCGCATTTCTAAGCTATCATGTCTTTGAGCTTTAGATCTGTACTATTATCATTCGGATCTAGGTATGCTTTTGTTCTCATTAATGTTACCTCTTCTTTTTTTCTCCTGCCAAAAGCCGTTTTGTCGTCAACTTTCTTTTGTCCTGCAAATAAGTTGTTGTCTTTCTTTTGTCTTTCTCGAACGTCTTGTCGTCTGCCTTCTTTTGTCCTACACATAAGCTGTTGTCTTTCTTTTATGTCTCTTTCCTTTGTCTTTCTTGAACGTTTTGTCGTCTGCCTTCTTTTGTTCTACACATTATATATTTAGTATATTTTTTATCTCTGTAATGTTTTTGTCTTTCTTTTGTCTTATAGTTTTTTATTTATTTCCCGTGTCATTTTGACTTTTTTTCTATCTTTACCGCGGAGATAACTGCGTATATCACAGCACCCGCTATCAGAGGTATCTCAATAAGTTCGAGCTTTGTATCCTCAAATAAAACCGCCAGACCCAGCACCATGAATACCGCGCTCATCAGTAAAAATACAACTGCGGACTGTCTGTAATACGGCTTTTTGTCCATTGAATCCCGTTCTGTTTTCGGTGCGAATATGTACGCATTGTTTAATAAGTATCCCCGTTCGAGAAAATGTCTGATGCTGCATTTCGTTAACAGTGCGCTTATCACGAATAGTATTATCGAAGTAATTGTCCTCGTCATATCCCACACCTCCCAGATCTATCATGCGTCTTTCTCAACGATCACATCATCGCCGCGTACATCTACCACAACGACCTGTGTGCCTGTCTTTAAAATCTCTTCGCCCTCGTTGAAAGCGCCAAGTTCTATCATCTGTCCCTGCAAAGTGATCGTTATTTTTCCCATGCCCTGATTTTTCGGCGGACAGGGGATATATACCGTTGCAGTTTCGCCGATCGCGTTTCTAAGGTCAAGCGTACCGTTCTCGGCAAGTTTCATTGATAACTGTACCATCTTTGCTACAATTGCCATTGTTATCACTCCCAAAAGTGCTCCCACCGCCAGTGCCACGGCTTTGTGTACATTTGAACCTACCAGCACTATTGATGACCAGCTTGATACTGTCAGAAATGCGACCACCGTTTGCAGTGTGAAGAAATGCATCGAAGAATCTGTCACATAATCATTGTAAGAATGGTCATGGAAATCACCGCTGTCGTGTCCCGCTACATCGTGATGTGCTGAGAAGTCGTGATGTGCGCCCACATCATGGTGAATGTCAAAGCTGTGATGTCCGCCGAAGTCATGCCCGATGCCGTGACCTATATCAAGGTCGTGACCGCCGATGTCGGTGTGCATATCCAGCCCCGAAGTATCACTAAAGTCGTGACCGCCGTGATGCATGCCGAACATGGCAAGCAGTGTTTGTATCAGCAGCAGCAGCGTCGAGGGAAATGCGATGCAGTAAAGCGCTTTCAGCAGACCGCTCAGACCGTCCCACCAGACTGAAAAGTTTTCCATCATAGTAACCGCCTCCTTTTACTAATGTAAATTAGCTGTGTAAATTTAATTTACTCTATTATACACTGTCTTTTTGCTTTTGTCAATAGTTTTTTGAAAAAAATTTTTAGCTTGTCAACATATAGAGCGGTCAGATGCTTTGTTCTTTAATAAGGTAAGCCGGATTTTCACAAATGGGTAAATTCAAATGTTAATTTTTTGTTAATCGCTTGCAATTTGCGTAAATATGTGGTATAGTATATGTAAATCAAGTTGACAGAGTAAAGGAGGCTAACGTATGGACGCTAAAAATATAGGACGCATTATAAAAGAAGCCCGCCTCGCCAAAAAGATGACACAGAACGAGGTAGTCGGCGATTTCATAACCCGCAACATGCTCAGCCAGATAGAGAGTGGTTCAGCTATGCCGTCGGTGAAAACGCTGGAGTATCTTTGCAAGGTGCTGGATATTCAGATAGAGGCGTATGACAGTTCCCCTGTGGCTGACGGCGGCATGATGGGTTATATAGAGCTTAGAAATCTCTACGCCGCAGGTGTTTATGAAGAAGTTATCCGCGCAGATCCGCCTGCGGGTTATGTTGATGAGTTTACCGCGCTCAAAGCGAGGGCTTGTCTGCACCTTGCCGAGCAGCTCACCGAAAATGAAGATATAACCGCATATCAGCGGGCGGTCGAGCTGGCACGGGAATCAAAGGAGCTGTCAACGCAGGGCATTTTTGCCGACATCGGTTCGGGTGAGCGTGCAGACTCGGTCATAAAAAAGGCTGCTGCCAAGCTGAGTGCTTATTACAGCAGCCTGGTGTAGACCAAGAAAGATAAGACAGGAGAACACAAAATGGAGTTATTATTTGATGTTTTAGATGAAGTGCTTTGCAGGCTGACAGACAATGCATGTCTGCCGCACCCTGTAAAGATGGTGCTGAAGATACTGCGTATACTTTTGATGTTTGCAGTCAGCCTTATTGTGTTAGCGACGGGTATCATCTGTTTCAGGTACTCGGTGCTGCTTGCTGTATGCTGCTTGGCAGTTGGTTTGTTCATGCTGTTTCGCACAGTCAGAAGAACAGTGCGCGGTCTTAACGGAAGATGATCTGAAAAAGCGTTTTGGCAAGCCTGTCAGGACGCTTTTTGAATGCAGATCATAAATAAAAACATTTGATTATTTGTCGTACATATAACGCATTAGTCGCGACTAACCGCTATAATTATATAAAATATAAATAATCTCTTTACCCACTTGAAAAATATAATAAAATGTGGTAAAATATAAAAAGAACAAAATTGGAGGTGCGCAATGAAAATTCAGGAATCTGCTGAGAATTATCTTGAAAGTATACTTATGATAAGCGAACGTAAGGGCGAGGTCAGAAGTATCGACATAGTAAATGAACTGGAGTTTTCTAAGCCCAGTGTCAGCATCGCTATGAAAAATCTCCGTGAGAACGGATATATCCTTGTGGATAAGGACGGCTATATCACTCTGACCGAAAAGGGCATGGTCATCGCCGAGAAGATGTATGAGCGGCACAAGCTGTTTTCCAAGCTGTTTGTATCATTAGGTGTTGATGCTAAAACTGCCGCTAAGGATGCCTGTCGTGTTGAGCATATCCTCAGCGATGAGACTTTTGCGGCAATAAAGAAATATATTACCGAACAGGGTCTTGTTTGAGAAAAAAATGTGGCGGAGCTGATGCTCCGCCATCAGCCTGTCGCAAAAGTCTATCCGCAAGGGTAGGCTTTTTTGATGAAATGTGGTATAATAGAACAGGGTGATAGAAATGCTTGAAAAAAAGCCAAAAG
>NZ_CACWPP010000108.1 GCF_902762735.1 uncultured Ruminococcus sp. | reverse complement strand
CACACGCTCGGAAAGAGGAATTACCATGAACAAAGGCAGAAAAACCACGCAGGAAGAACGAGTTGAGATCGTAGCATTCTGTATTGAGCACGGCAAGGATTATGGGCTAGCAATGGAGAAATATGGCGTATCCTATCAGCAAATCTATTCGTGGGTACGCAAGTATGAAGCAAAGGGTGTCGAGGGACTCACAGACCGCCGAGGCAAGGCAAAGCCGGAAGATGCGCTCACAGAAGCGGACAGGCTTCGTATGGAAAACAAGATACTGCAAGCCAAGCTGAAAGATATGGAAATGGAGAATAAGCTGTTAAAAAAACTCAGGGAACTGCAAGGGGGTGGTCACTGAGCGGAGTGCGAAACGAGGATAAATATCTTGCAATTCAATACATGAATCAAGCAGAGCATTATCCGATCCAGAAGCTCTGCACTGCTATCCACGATGCACGCTCGGCTTACTACAAGTGGCTGCATCGGACACCGAGCCATAGCCAGCAGGTCAATGAGCAGCTTGTGGAGTGGATCAGGCAGCACTATGAGGAACGCAACGGAATCTTAGGGTACCGCCAGATGACGGTTGTGATCAATCGTGAGCATGACGTGCATTACAACAAGAAGCGTATTTACAGGCTGATGAATATTCTTCATCTGAAATCTGTCACCCGCATCAAGAAGAAGACATACATCCCATCCACACCGCAGGTCACAGCGGAGAATATCCTGAAGCGAGATTTCCACGCAGATAAGCCAAATGAGAAGTGGCTCACCGATGTGACGGAGTTCAAATATTATGTCGGTTCAGCCGTCAAAAAACTGTATCTGAGCGCCATTCTCGACCTTTATGACAGACGTATCGTAGCTTTCAAAATCGGGGACAGCAATAACAATGATCTTGTATTTTCCACATTTGATGAAGCAGTCCGGCTGAATCCTGACGCTCATCCGATTTTCCACAGCGACAGAGGATTTCAGTATACCAGTAAAATATTCCACCAGAAACTTGTCGAAGCCGGAATGATACAAAGCATGTCCCGTGTTGGGAGATGCATTGACAACGGCCCAATGGAAGGCTGGTGGGGCATCCTGAAGTCCGAGATGTATTATCTACGCAAGTTTACGGATAAAGCCAGTCTGGTCGCAGCGATTGAAGAATACATCAGATACTACAATACTGGTCGGTACCAGATTAAATTGAGCAGCATGACACCTATGGAATACCATGATGCGTATGCAGCGTGAGCGGTCGCGGATGCCGCGGCAAGCACCTTAAAAGGTGCTTGCCAATTGCTGCCAACGACAAAGCAGCCTGCACAAATTGCACAGACTGCTTTTGGTTACTACATAGATTATTTTTGTTTTTTGCGCTGCCTACTTGACAGGGGGCGGGTCAGTGCAAGCATTTCTTAGGGCTTTTCTTTTTAGGCGGTTAGTTTTACACTCCGCAGGTTCGGACGGCTCTGAGGGGCATTCCCGTTCGTCTGAGGGGGCTGTCAAGCAGAGGTCGGCTCGGCTGTCCCATGTTCTGCTTCATACTCCCTTACACGGCGGTAAAAGGTGTTAGCAGACAATCCCATTCTCCGCATAAAGTCACGCCCCGTGATACTCTTGGGCTTCCATTCCCCATAAAGCTGACCGAACCTCGTCCAGTCGATCTCAATGGGCTTTCTGCCTGTGTACTTGCCCTGTGCTTTGGCGATCTCGATGCCCTCTGCTCTGCATAAGCGATCAGCTGCGCTCGTTCCTCACTGGCTGCCTGCTTAACGCTGTCGCTGTTTGAGCTGCTCACGCTCCAACTGTGAGAGGGCTGCGAACACGGTCAACATGAATTTGCCCGTAGGCGTGTCCGTGTCGATGTTCTCCTTGTGGCTGATGAGACTTATACATACAAATAGTAACACAGGAATTAGCAGCCAAACTCGACACAATATAACGATAGCATACAAACAAAAACGGCTGTACCCTGCCATGAGGTTACAGCCGTTTCATCATACATCGGTTTTGTTATTTTCTTTCTTTGATGATACCCTTACTGCAATAGTAGGTAATAAGGAAATATCCGCCATAGATCACGAGCAGGATCACAGATGTGGAAGCAATGGAAGCGGAAACGCGCTGCGTACCGATCAGTTCCAGAATATGACCTGCGAACTTCATTCCAAATACGGAATGAATGATTGCCAGCAACAGCGGCAGCAGGAAGAAAATGCCTGTCTGCCAGAAAAGAGAATTGGAAATATCCCGATCCTCTGCGCCGATCTTGCGGAGCATCTCGTATCTGCCAATGCTGTCAACACTCTCCGAAAGCTGCTTGAGAGCGAGGATCGCACCGCAGGCAATGAGGAATACAAGACCGATATACAGCCCTAAGAATGTCACCATAGCGCCCACTCCGATCGTTCCGTCATAGATGTCATACTTGGTATTGACGATGCAATACAGCTCGGTATCCGGGTGCTGCTCCTTCCATCCGTTCAATACTATTTTGCTCCGTGTGCGCTGGTCATTCTCTGCCTGATAGCGCTGCTCCTCGTTATCCGCTGCATAGTTACCAACGAAATAATCACAGATCCGGTTGTTTTCATCAACGACTGCATCCGGTACGATATAGATGCCCATATTCGACGCTTGTGCGCCGATCTCGATGAAGCCGTCCTGACACTTGTCATATTTGGAATGCAGCGTATTTCCGAACACAGTGACCGGCATTCCGGCTGTCAGAGCAGTATCACGGATATTTTGCATCGAGGCAAAGTTGCAGATCATAATACATTCATCCTGATCCAGCTCTACGGTGTTCGTTCCATACAGTCTGCACAGCGCATTGTGATCGCTGACCTTTACGAGCATCTCCTTGCTCGTGAAACGAACATACGGAAACTGTGCCTTGATCTCCTCCAGATGATCCCCCAGAGAATCTTCCAGCGTAAGCGACGGATCGCCGTAGGCTGCAAAGTGCAGCGTTTCGCTGAAACCTTCTGTCAGATCTTCTCCTGCGGCGGCATACACATCCTCGATGTTCTGATAAGTAAATTCAACATTCTCGCCGTCGTCCAGCACTTTTGTCATATGGATCTGAAAATCTGCGCGGCAGAACTCCCGCAGATCGCGGTTCATGGAATTACGAATAGAAAACGCTGAGGAAAGCGTGCAGATCGTAACAAACAGCATCAAACAAATGACAGTCATGTCTCGTCTGACATGAGCTTGCTGATGCGGTTATGGGAAAGTCCTGTCTTCGCCATATATGCGTTGATAATGGACTCCTTGACTTCGTTGAGTGTGGCGATAGCCTTCTCCATATCACGCGCATTGCCCATTGCAATTGTGCTTGGATCATGCACCATCAGCAAAGCCGTCGGAGATATCTGCACGGTATTGCCTGCCATTGCGATCACGCTTGCCGCTGATGCTGCGATACTTGCGATCCTGACAGTAACATTGTGCGGATAGTCACGAATCATTGTGTAGATCTCCGCAGCGGCGAAGACGTTGCCGCCCGGCGAATTGATCCAGAGTGTGAGGTCGCCGTCTTCGGCATACAGCTCATCTCTGAAATCCTGCGGCGTGATCTCGTCACCCCAGAAGGAATCCGAGTCGATCGGTCCCTCCAGGCGCAGCACCCTGCCGCCGCTGTCATCGTGAATCCAGTTCCAGAATTTCTGCATTTCACATTCCTCACTTTCTGTATTTCCTGCGTTTCTGCCGCAGGAGTCTGTCGTCGGTATCTTCTTCTGAAGCATCGTTTGCGTTTTCATCCGGCTCATCATCTGACTGTTCCTGCTGTGACTGTGCCAGACCGTAGCTTGCGCCCGCATCTTGAAGCTTATTATACGAACCGTTGAGGTAATAATCATCACCTCCGAGATCGTGCGGAATGAGATCCATATTTTCAAGCCTGCGCACATCATTCGGCGACATAAAGCCGTTGCCGACACCGATCGCATAAGCGTTCATTCTGCTCTGATAATCTCCGCGCATCAGACCGTCCACATTGAATTTCGGGAAATAAACATCCTGTTCCTCCTCCAGCAGAAGGTCTTTGATGATGCCTTTTTCGATGCGGATGATCCACGGCATGAGCGAATACTGCACAAATCAGTCGGGCATATGTGAAATACTTCACATTTTCAAGAACCGTATCCGGAGAAGCGTCGGACAAGTTTTCAAGCTGCGTCCGGAAGATGTAGTCAGAGGGTGAAAGCCAGCAGACCGTTTGATCGGGATGATCCTCGCACAGCTTAAAACCGATGAAGGATTTTCCGGTTCCTGTTGGGTGAACGACAGCGGCTTTTCCTGTTTCAGCAAGCATCGCAGCAACTGCTTCATAAGCGGTGCGGTTATGCTCAAATAGATTCATCGCCACTCTGTTCGCCCCCCTCGACTGCGATCTCATCAAATTCCATGTTTTACGAAAAACGGCTCAGCAATCGTGAGCCGTAGAATTCCATGTTTTACGAAAAGCCATATTATTCAGTTTTCAAGATGCCCATCAGCATTATACTGCCAATTTCAGCCGATCCATAAACTCGGTTTTCTGCTCAAAAGAAGAATGGACATAGCGATTCAGCGTGCTCTCCACGCCGCTATGTCCTAATATTTCGGAGAGGCTTTTAATATCAAACCCCAATCTTACACAGTTAGACGCAAACATATGGCGCAGAGCATGAAAATGCACTGACGGCAGATTTCCGTTTTTCAGTATCGTTGTGAAGCGGTACTGCATTGTACGAGGCTCTATTGGTTTCGCCTTGCCAGACAGCACAAATTGCTCTGGATCTCCCTGAAATTTGCGCAGAAATTCAATGAGGCATTCCGGAATCGGGATAGAACGCTTGGAGGTTTCACTTTTAGGCTCGGTGAGTATGAGCCTTGTCTTGGTACTGCCTCCCTTGACCTGGATTCGCTGAAGCGTTTTGCTGACGGTCAGAATCCGTTTTTCGAGGTCAATATCAGCCCACTTCAAGGCGCAAAGCTCACCGATACGAAGTCCAGTCATCTTTGCAAGTGCGATTCCGAGTGTTGTGAGGTTCTGATCCGTCATTACGATCTGCATCAGCCGCTTTTCCTCTGCTTCTGTGAGCAGCCGAATCTCTGTTTTCTCCTTTTTCGGCATCACAAGCCCCTCCATCGGGTTAAAAATGCGGTAAGTGCGAACGGCATACTTGAATACCGATTTCATAAGCACCAGAATATCAGAAATATAGCGGTTTGATAAGCCGTTGTCCTGCTTCTTTCTGATAAATTGATATATATTGCTTTGTTTAATGTCTGTAATATCATCGTTTGCAAATACAGGGAGTATATGCTTTTCTGCTTTGAGGACATAATTTGCCAGTGTTGAGTCCTTGACTCGGATAGAGATGGACTGAAACCATTCATCAAAAACCTCTGAAAAGGTCTTGCATACGGCTACCGTTTCGACTAATCTTTCCCTGTAATTAGTCATTTTTGTGATGACATCGTCAGGAGTTCTGCCAAAGAAAGCTTTATACTGCCTTTTGCCATCAATTCTGCTCACAGTGATTCTCCCTTCAAAACGGCCATCTTTCCTTTGATAAACATTTGTAATCATGTTTACAATTCCTCCAAATTAAAATGAGATAATTTGCACTCGTTCGTCAAACTGCTGATTTTGTTATATCTCGCCGCCGAATCGTGGCTACATCTTGACATATTGTATAATAAGTGCTATAATTATGTACATAGATGCGATGACACTGTTGTGAAGGAAATCGCACTATTAATAATTATACACTTACCGCAAGAGGCGTTGATAGATATGCCTTTTGCCAGAGGTGAGACTTTTCGTAAAACATGGAATTCTACGGCTCACGATTGCTGAGCCGTTTTTCGTAAAACATGGAATTCTACGACCTGCCACGCTGAGCAGGTCTTTTTTGTACCTTCATGTCATATCAGCAGCGTGTGCCATGCAGTTATAGTATCATATATTACCCTATATTTCTTTGTATTTCAAGATAAAAAAGCACCAGACATACGAGGCGGTATTCCTCATATATCTGGTGCTATCGGACAATATGAAACTCTCTGGAACTGCTGTGTTCATCTGCGCGGCATAAAATAAACAAGATAACGGAAAATGACCGTCAAAAAGAAAAGCGGCTGTGAAGTCTTGCTTCACAACCGCAAAAACGTATATTGACCGTCAGATCCATTTCACCCTAATTGCCTACCGATCCATTCCATCAGCACATCGACAATGTAACTCTGTTCATCCTGATCCAGCACCTTTCCGGCAGGGATATGATGGGTGCTCTAGTATGATCATCATGTTTCGATCCTCGATAAAGGACAAAAGAATATTATTACTTTTGTTTATCTTATCTTCGACCCTCATATGATCAATAATCCCCTGTAGGTCTATCCTATAATCGAATACGAATAAAAACACTCCACCTATCAGAAAGGTTAATGCCAAGTATTTCTTGCCTTCATTAGTATTGAGGATATAAAAAACAATTAGGATCATCAAAGCTATGATCATTCCTGTTGATGCAGTTTGCACAATCAGGAAACCTGATATCAACAAATATATGTATATCTTACTATCTAATAAATATAAGATGAAAACAGTAGAAAGCACTGCAAATCCTAGTTGATTGGGGTCGTTATATGTTCCCATATATCGATATGAATTGCCGAAGTATTCTCCTTTTCCTAAAAGAAAGACTGCAAGCTGTATAAGCAGATTGATTTTACATATATTTGTTAATGCAGATTGAAATGCCACGTTTTTGATATATAGTCTGAAACATGAAACCACGAATAAGTTAAAAACAAAGTATAATGTACTTAACACAAATGATGCTGATGACAATACGACAGCATATATAGAATTGATCAAGAATACGCATATTATGAAAACAGACAATAAACTGTCATCATCTTCTAATCTAATTGTTTTTCTCTTTATAAATAAAAGTACATATGATAAAACTAAAAAAAAATCTCCAATTTGTAATGCCCCGCTTTTGAAAATGTAAAACGGCTTTAATAGGAAGAACAAAAGAAAGCATATTTCAGTTGATTTCAATCTTGTTTTTGCTGATGTATCCATTTGTAATCACCTGATATTAATTCTCTATTTTGTATTATTATTATTATTATTATTGAGCCTGTGAATTGTATTATCGACCACCGCCCTCTTATCAAACACATCTTCCATGTGTTTCCTTCCGGCAACGCCCATGGCTCTTCTCTTTTCAGCAGATAAACAAGCGAACCGCTTCATCGCACGATATAGGCTCTTAGCATCCTGTTTCTGACAAAGGAAGCCGCTGTCACCATCAATAACCGCCTCAAGGCAACCATGGATATTCGTTGTGATAACAGGTCTTCCAGATGAAGCACACTCTAAGTTAGTGTTCGCCATTCCCTCATGCCATGACGGAAGAACGAAACAGTGACAATTCTTGATGAAAGGGCGAACATCTTCTTGATTGCCGTGATAATGCAGCCATCCTTCTTTTTCAAATCTATGGATGATATCTTCGTAGTCTTCTTCATACCCTCCAAGAACATCAAGGGTACAGTTTACACCTGTTTTGCGAAGCATCCTCATAGCTCTGAAAAGTTCATTTATGCCTTTTTCTTTCATTACTCTGCCAACAAACAGGAATCTTACTTCATCAGTATCCATAGGATACTCCTGATAAGAATAATGCTCGAGATCAACTCCTGCACCATTCAATAAGCAAGTTTTATACTCAAGCACTATTTTCTCATCAATAAACACCTGCTGATTCTCGCAGTTTTCAAAGAAGACGACCTTTGCTTTCTTCATACTGACTCTGTACATTGTGGTGACAAGCGTACGCAACGCTCCATGCTTCTGAAAAGCCGTTCCTAATCCAGTTATATTAACTACAAATGGAATATTCAAAAAGCGGCATACAAGCCCTCCGTATATATTCGGCTTGATAGTATATGTTATTACAAGATCTGGCTTGACCTTTTTTATAATTTTTCTATAATTGAGAAGAAGTGAAAAATCTGTTTTAGGATTTATGCCTCTTCGATCAATATTTATAATAATTGTCTTACATCCTAGTTTCATTAGTTTGTCAAGCGAACCATTATCTGGAGTGACAATAATGACTTCGTTGTTAATTAGCAGAGTTGAGAGCAACTCATTTCTGAAGCTATACAGTCCCATACTGCTATTTGCTAAAACGAGTATTCTCATTTTCTCACCAAAATTTCATTATACTTCATCATATAGATACCCTCATCATAGGCACCTATATTCTTTTTATTCGCTTTACCTTTAAGATTCTCCAGTATCAGCTTCATGTGGTCACATCCGCTCTCATAAGCATGAGGGTAACCGCCGCCAAATCGCGGATCTCTCAGCAAGCTCATATCAACCGCTAACATATTTAGCAGCTTATATCAACCCGCCAACTTTTATACATCAATACTTCTTATGTACATACTACAAACCATTTACATACTACCGACCATCTTCAGAACAAAATGCAGATCTCCGCCGCCGCGTCGGGACCGTCCATACGCGAAAATGCGCCGATATCGCCCAAAAACGTAACGAAACGGCGGCACGATAAAATGTATATTTTTCGCTATATTGCTACATTCTTGCCAGTGCTTCGCACTCTATCAACAAGAAGTTTTATGCATCCAGATCGAGAAGATATGTACATCGGATATCAAAAACGCCTATCCCACGTCATTTTCATTATATTCGGTGTCTTCACATACTGTTCGCCGAGGGATAAAGTTCATTTTTGGAGGGTCCATTCTGGCAAAATGAACTTTTCCGGGGTAAATGAAAAAAGCCCACCAGGTATGCTTCCGGCTTACGAATTGGATCGTAATTTGGAAGCATACCCGGTGGGCGGCTTTATCATTTACTTTTTCTCTTGCATATTTATCGGTCTTACAGGCTTTCCGAAGGAAAATACGATAGATCATCATTCGTAACGCCTATCACCGATCAATTAGAACGGCCTATCTGGAAAGCAACGGTCTCAGTTACGATCTTTGATCCGTTCGGACAGTAAATATGGAAGCGAGATCACCCGTATAGGTCTGTGAGTCCACCACCTGAATCTTTGGGATATAGATCCAGTTTTCCATACGCTTCTTGATCGCATCCTGCAGATTCTTCATGATCATCTTCTTTGACCGGGCATCGGAACCGAGATTCCCTTCCAGAAACAAGATCACTTGGATCTTTGGACGAGTGATGAGGAACGGCTCAAATTCTTCTGCCGATTCCTTGCTATACTTGGGGTATGTAGCAACGCCATACAACAAAGCAAGTGTATGCGCTGCTTTCTGTGATACCTCGATATCGAGGCTGTCCTCCTCGACCAGGTATCCATCCTTCATAACTATTCCGGCACGTAGTCCCTTTCTAATACGATATCTTACCGATGCCTGGGATTCACTTCCACTGAAGTCCTTGATCTCGACCAGTCCGATCGTATCGTCCTTCAGGAACAGAAGATCGACACCCTTTCCTTCAACGATGGAATCCTTAAACGCTTGAAAATGACGCGTCTCATCGTATTTCAATGCAGGGATACCATCAGAAAACGTAAACCGGAGATCTCCTTCTTTTAATTCCTTCATAATACTTCTCCGCGCTCCCCGTCGATCAAACGCTGCTCACGGTCATAGACTTCATCGAACTCCTCCATGATCGGATCATACTGGATATCGGATAAACGATCAGCCGTCTGCACTCCGACCCTTCCGTCCTCATTGCGAAACAGGGAGATGAAACGGATATCCATTGGATGTTCATCAGCCTCATGATCCTGATAGACTGCCGCCATATTGAATGCCTGCTGCACAAAATAACTATGTGTCGTCACAAACACCTGTACACCGATCCTGGAGAGGTTGATCAATGCCTTGGCGACCGGGTAGATCATCTTGGGATTCATATTAGCCTCCGGCTCATCCCAAAACAGGATCGAGTTGTTCGCCAGTCCACCGGACATTACGAGATACATCAGTGTCGCCAGCTTACGGTATCCCTCAGAGACAAGGCTCATCTCAAAATTGCCCTCGCCCTGGATCTTCAGGAAAAACTGATCGTTATCCTGTGAGATGTTTCCCTTCATGATGTCAGAAAATGGCGTGAGGACTGAGTTTTGTTCCTCGGTATTACGTCCCTTCTGTAGTGGCCATAATAGCAGCTTTGCAAGATCATAATACGTTTCATCAAATCCGATCTCGTACCGCTCATACAGCGAACAAAAAGCACCGGCAGTGGAAATGATCTCCTTGGGCGGAATATAGACCGGGGTAAACTCCGTTTCCACTCCGCGATCCAACTGGTAGTCTAGACGGTTGATCTGCTTATTTGAGAACGAAATCCTCACATCGGCATCATTGTCAAATACAGTATGGATACTGGCTCTTGTTGCTCCTGTGCGCGTCACAAGTCGATGAAGGGCATTATTGCTAGGCTTAAAAACATTTATCAGCTTTTTAGCAAACGCACCTTCCACTGCCGCCTTGGTTTGATCAGCGTGCAGCTCACGTCCGAGTTTTGACAACACAGCCGCCTGCGTATACAGCAGCTTCATCAACGCTGTTTTACCTGTGCTATTCTCCCCAAAGATGACGTTTACATCTTTAGAGAGATCAATATTCAATTCCTGAAACAGCATAAAGTTCTGGATATCCACATTCTTGATCTTCATCTCTAGGATTCCTTTCGTGATCATTCTTCGTATGCTAGTATGCCTAAAAGAAGGGTCAAATATGCAACACCCGGCATACCATGACTTCTTTCTAAAGCTACCTATCACCACTGTTAGTCTATACATAATAGTATACCATGATCCTATAAAAAAGTAAAGAGGAAAATGAAAAAAGCCCACCGGGTATGCTTCCGGCTTACGAATTGGATCGTAATTTGGAAGCATACCCGGCGGGCGGCTTTATCATTTGCTTTTTCTCTTGCATATGTATCGGTCTTACAGGCTATCCGAAGGCAAACAGCATAAAGTCCTGGATATCCACATTCTTGATCTTCATCTCTAGGATCCCTTTCGTGATCATGATCAGCGGCTTTGCTGATCTCCAGGTCGTCAAACAGCTTATGGGGATCACAGGCGTTGTCATAATATGCACAGAGCATGGAAGCGTTTTCGGCGAATTATGATGATGAATTGTTTGCGAAGAATGTTCTTCTGAGACAGCCGTCGCTGAAATGAGAGCAGCGTATAAGGCAGGCTTCAAGGAAGGTGCGGCTCTGATGAGAGAGGTTCAGGAGTAAAAATTCTGGGGCGAGATAGCCTATATTTCCCTTGACAGTGTGCCGAATAAATGGTATAATATAATTGAGGAAAGGAGCGTGATTCCGATGGCTGAAACAGGTGCAAACCGTGAGTATCGTGACAGACTTTTCAAGTTTATCTTCGGCAAT
>NZ_CACWPP010000107.1 GCF_902762735.1 uncultured Ruminococcus sp. | reverse complement strand
CCGCAGTTTGAAATGATCCTGCATCTGCCGGAGAGAGCAAAGGAGGAATATGAACATGGCGTATAAGGTACTGATCGTCGATGACCAGAAAATGGTGCGGCAGATGTTTGAAACGGCAGTAAACAGCTCGCCGGCTTATGAGGTCGCAGGGATGGCGCAGACAGCAGAGGAAGCGGTCCGAATCTGCCTTGCACAGAGGATCGACCTTGTGCTGATGGATGTCGTTCTGGGGCTCGGAAAAGACGGTCTCGTTGCGGCAAAGCAGATCAAGCAGGAGCTTCCCGAAGTGAAGATTCTGCTCGTGACCTCGATGCCGGAAAGCTCCTACATCGGTAGGGCAAAGGAGATCGGCGTGGAGAGCTTCTGGCACAAGGAAGTGCAGGAGCAGCCGCTCCTGGAGATCATGGACAGGACGATGGCAGGTGGATCCGTTTACCCCGAAACGATGCCTGCGATACAGTTCGGGCGTATCGTCAGCACGGATCTGACGGACACAGAAATGTCAGTCCTGCGTGAGCTGATGTCGGGCGCATCCAATAAGGAGATCGGAAAACGGCTGTATATGTCGGAAAGCACGGTGAAACGGCACATCGCAGAGATGCTCGCCAAAACGGGCTTCAAAAGCCGCTTACAGCTTGCGATCGAGGCAAGGGGCGGCGGACTTGTCATCCATCATGAAGGACTGTAAGGACAAAGGACTGGCGGATCGTCAGTCCTTTGTTGATATCTCACAGATCTATTGAGAAATATTTGGCACAAGGATGACCTGTTCGGGCCAACTTTTGCTATGGGTATTGCAGGATAGCTGATAGTGTTGTATAATAGTTAGCAAAGAATTAGAAATGTTTTCCCTAAAGTATTCTCCATTCGTACTATGTGCAATGGTAAGATACGATGATCCACACATGATTCTGATGAAGGAGATCATTACTATGAAAAAACTTACAGCAATGGCACTCATGCTCGCAATGGTACTCAGCCTGTCGGCTTGCGGCGGCACATCGGGCGGCAATTCCTCCACGGCAGATACTTCTGCGGCAGACACCTCAGCAGCAGACACCGCGGACACTTCCGAAGCAGATGCTCCGGACACCTCCGCAGCTGACACCGCAGATACTTCCGTAGCAGATGAGGACAGCGAGACCGCACGATCCGGCGCATATCAGATGGTATCTTTTTCCAGTGAGCATGAGCCGTTCGGCATCAAATTTGATTATGCGCTCCCGAAACGGAGTTATCAAAATAGCAACAATGACTTAAGTAAGTACCATTCCGATAATCAAACTATTATAGAAAAAAGAGCTATTCTTCACTTTGGGAGTATAGCTCTCTTCGCATATTGGGATAAATGAAAGCGTATACCTCAGATGTACAATCTGAAACATACGCTTTTTAATCTCTTATTGGCTTAGCATCAATACATCTACGATAAGCCAGCCGTCTTTTTCATAAATATTGATCGCCCCATTATTCTGTGTAACAGTTTCCATAACGCTATACATACCTAAGCCATGATTACGTTTATCGCACTTTGTAGTATCTGGCAGTTTGCCGTCAACAAGGACCGGAATTTGTATGCGATTCTGAACGGTAATATGAAGATACGCTCCTTTTGATTCCAGTGAAAGACGAATCTCCTTTTGTGTTTCTTTTTTTTCAGCTTCAATAGCATTATCCATGATATTGCCAAACACTGTACTGAATGCGGTATCATCAAAAGGGGCTAAGTCTTTTTGTATATAACACTTTAGATTTATATTTTCTTTTTGACAGCTCATTCGCTTTAGGTCAAGAATAGCGTTAAGAGTAGGATTATTGGTGTCTGTGAAAAAAGGAGCATCAGGGAGATTACCTGAAATTTTCTCGATGTAGGCAAGTGCTTTATTGTCCTCTCCGCTTTTTATGAACTGAGAAATGGAAATAAGGTGATTGCTGAGATCGTGTCGCAAAGCTCGCACTGATTTGCTCCATTGTACAGATTCCTGCAATTTCTTTTCATCATCATTCAAACGTGTTTGTAAAGCGACTTGATTGAGCTGAGATTGGTTTTGCATCGTGAACTGAACAAGAATGAAAAAAATCAGAATATTGATAATTGCAAGTGAAACCATGATGATTGTAGCATACAAAGGCGGTACCAGCTGCTCCAGAATCATCTTCTCGACAGTAATTCCAGCTACGACGGAAACCATAAGGGCAATAATGGCGATTACACTTTGTAACAGATGCAAGGTTATTCTTTTATTTCGTATCAAATTTGCAACTGGTATCAGCATACAGATTAAAACAAGTTTTGAAAGGAAAAGCAGGAATATTCTTGCTGGATTTCTCATAATAAGAATGTCATCATATTTTTCTCTCAAAATGAATGAGGATACAACCAAAAGAATGGCGTTTATTAAGAATATGGCTAATAATCCTACCAATGATAAAACGAGCTGATGCCACCATCTCCCTTGTAGTGCTATCATCGAAAAACTAAACAATGTAATGAGATAAAGGACAGTAAACACCCCCTCCAACGTAAAAAGATAGTTTAGAATTACAATATTCAGTATCATAATTGCTGAGAATAAAGATGTAAGCACTACTTTTAGTAATGTGGGTATTTTTTTAAATGATAATGATGATATCAGAAACCAAAAAAGAATAGCGCAGTCGGAAACTGTTGCTATAAATTCTGCAATATTATAAATCATATCAGCACCTTCCCTATATATTTTAGATATGCTGTTCGGACGGATGGTATTTTCCTTCTGCTGATATATAGCATCTCACCATTAGAGAAGCAAACAGCATCCTCAGTCAACTCAACAAGCGACAAATTCACGATGATTCCAGTAGAGATAGCTACAAAATGCCTAAATCCTTCATGTTCCGAAAAATAGGAAAGAGAACTTCTTATTGTTATTTCTCTACCTTCACTCAGATGAATGGTTACATTATGGCGAAAGCTTTGGATGTACATAATGTCATTTATGCAAAGCCGATATGTATGTCCACCCTCTGACCGTGTTTCAGTAACCTCTATCATATCATCGTCTTTATGAATTTCATTCATAATTGTCGAAAGAGCGTAAGGCAACTCGATATCAATGAATTGCTTTCTGACAAAACCTAATGCTTTATAGCGGAATGCCTGTATCATTAGATCATCTCTTGCTGTAATATACACAATGGGAACAAGATCGCTCTGATGTCTTAAATGCTCTGCCAATGCAAAGCCGTTCATGTCTGGCATATCAATGTCCAGAAACAAAGCATCGTATTTTGGGTTTGTGTATGCACTCAAAAACTCAGAAGAACTGCTGAAAGTATCAGTTTCAATCTTAATATCGGGCGAGAACTGCCTGATTAGCACAGGGATTTGTTTCAGAATGCCCGGTTCATCGTCCACGACAGCAAAACGCATTTTCGCCCCACTCCTTCCGTTACTATTATACCATAGCATACCTATTTTTTCAAGCATCATTTAGTTTCGTGCAATATGCACAATATGCAGCTATAAACCAGCCGGTCTTTTGACTTGTGTTGACCAGTTGTGCCGTTTTACTACCAGTTGTGCCGTTTCTATTGACGGAAGGAATACCCAGTGGTATAATGACTACAGAAACCACGAAAGGACGGCGAATAATCCTTCTCATAGATATGCTGTTGCATTTACGGCAGTACATGATGGATTCACTTATGACTCCGTACACGGAAGTGCAACTATTTCACATTAATTCTTGAGTGTATTTACAAGAGAAGGAATTTGTAAAATGAAAAGGCTTTCTTTGATTACTACCTGCATTTATGGATTGTTTCTTTTTTATGTTCTGTTTGGACGTAGTATGGGCTGTGACCACGATTGTTCATATGTAGAATATGTAAAATCCATGTGCAATTTCATTCCGTTAAAAAGTCTTTATATTTTACTTTCATCCCCTATAATATCTCGTCCTATTGTGTTTTCGTTCTTGAAGAATTCGCTTGGAAATATCATTCTTTTTATACCATTTGGAGGAATGCTTCCTTTGTGGTTTGACCCGTTAAAAAGTTTCAAGCGATTTTTCATTGTAACATTTGTCTCAATATTTATAGTAGAAAGTATTCAATTGTTCACAATGCTTGGATGCTTTGATATTGAAGATATTCTACTAAACCTGTTTGGTGCGTGTATTGGTTTTATGTGCCATCAAAAACTTTTTACAGCAAAAAAACAACAAAATATCAAGTCGGCTTAGGTAGTCTAAGCCGACTTTTATCTATTTCAGAGGATATTGTCTAAAATTATCATTCAAGGTCATCCCGTTTTTTCTTTTTCTGCTGATCTCGGCTCTGCACTTGCGGTTCATACTGCCTGAGATATGCTTCAAGGTCTCGCTTTGCCTGCATAAGCTCCTTCGATTTTGCACTTGCTGCGGTCTGCTCGGCTTGCAGTTTGCTGCGTTCATCGGTGAGATGTTTTATCTTCTTTGCAAAGAGAGAATCCGAAGGGATCGTGCCGTCGGGATATGCTTCAAGTATCTTCTTTTTGTAGAAATAATAGCTGTCGATCTCATCACGGTTATTTTCCAGATGCTTCTTCTGCTTGCGTCCGCTGAGGGACTGCCATTCATCAAAAATCAGCTTGACCTTATTGTATTCTCTGAGCCAATTCCGATGCTCTTTCAGCTCCTTGATCTCGCTGTCGATGCTCGAAATTTTACCCACTAAGCTCGCCGCCTTTGCGTAGGCTGCCGTTGCTTCTGCATTGATCTGTTCAGGCTCGATGCCGTATTTTGCAATGATATTTTTTGCGATACTTGCAATTTTCATATTGCCACGGTCAATAGCGTCCTGCACAAATTTGTTCTGCGGTTTCTGTGTGATGACTCTGATTTTCGTTCTCGGAACATAAGCCATTGTGCCTAAGTATTGGGCGATACGCTTCTTGATATTCTCCGTTTCATAGTAGCCGCCGAGTGTTCGGGCGCGTGTAAATCTCGCATTCGGATTATGCTCCTTATGCTCGGCAAGCATAAATTTCAGGTCGATTTTATGGTCGGGATTGTAGTCCACGATTACGCCATAGTCGGCGCATTTTGCAAGGAAATCTTCAAAGTCCACGCTGTGCTTAACAACCTCGTCAATGGCTCTTTTGAGCTTGCTTTTCCATGACAGACCTTGCTTGTCAAGCTCCCACTCCCAGCGTTTTTTGCCCTTCTGTAATTCGGGGTGCTGTATCACGCTGAGGTGATGCCGCTTGCATATTTCATCGGACAGATCGAACAGCTTTTTCCACGCTCGTTCCTTTTTGCACCCCTGATCTTCGTGTGTTTCAAAGGTCTTGTAATCGTACATATTGCAGTTATTGAAAATAACGTGCAGATGCACATGGGATTTATCAATATGGACAGCGAGGAAATACTGATACTCGCCTTTGAGGAACTTTTCGCAAAGCTCCTCTCCGACTTCCAATGCACGTTCGGGAGTAATTTCCCCAGGCTTGAAGCTCTGCACGAAATGCTGTGACAATATCTTATTTTTACCCGTTCCGCAGGCTCTCACCGATGCAAAATCTCTGCTTGCCTGTGCAGGATCACTTGAACAGCAGAATGTGCTTATCAGTCTGCCGTTGTCGGTCTTACTGCCGTCGGCAATATAACTGATCGCTTTGCGTTCTGTAGCTGTGATAGGAAACAGTTTAGTAGTTGCCAAAGTTTCTGCTGCCCCTCCTTTATCTGTGCAATATCTTCGGGATAAACCTTGCCTGTGCTGTTTGCTCTCCGCGCGATCTGATTGATGTTATTTGACATCGCTGAGAAGTCACGGAGCAGTTGTTTTCTGTCATCGTCGCTGAATTTGACGATAACGCCCACGAAGATCATCGTCCTGATAAAGTCGCTGACATTCTTCATTCCGCTGTTGCGGAATTTGGTGTCTATGACCTCTTTTTCTTGTTCACTGATTCGGATTTTGAGCCATTTATCTCTTTTCTCTGACTCGTTCATAGGGTACTTCCTTTCTTCTTTTCTGTGCAGGGTCTTAGGGGCGGCAGCCCTCTAACCAGTGGGTGTATGGTCTGGGGATTTTGTCCCCACGCCATACCGAGCTGGCTGGGTTTCCCCACGCCCTGCGGTGCGTGTTCTGCTTTCCATACGCTCTGCCGTATGGAATTGGAGCTGTGCGACTGGTTTTCTGTATCTCTTTTTCACTGACTACGCTCATTTCGATATGAGCATATCGGCTCTGCCGCAAGGCTCTGAAAATATGATACCGGATAAATTTCAAAAAGTCAATGAAGCGGAAAATTTGTATTCGTCAAAATGACGGAAGCTCAAATGTTAATCTATTGCAGGTTCATGACAATCTTTGCCGCAAAGATTGCAATTCTCCAAAATCGGGCTTTTTGAAATCCTGAAAATGCCCGAAAAGTTTGTCTGGATTGCGAATAGATTTTTTTCAAATTATCAAGTAGAATATGAGTATCAGGACTGCACTTGTCAGGCGGTGCCGCCCTGTGTAGAATAAATATAGAGAGGTAGGTGATCGGTGTGGCAATGTACGAAAAGAAGAAAGAGAAACTTGCCGCCAAGATCGCAGCCCTCAAGGAGCGTATCAAGAAGGATACAGACGAGCTGAACAAGGCTCAGGCTGAATACAGTGACCTGTGCTTCACGGAGATAAAGGCAAAACAAAACTGCGATGAACAGCAGCTTGCCGACACTCTTGTACAGGAGCATAATCTGATACAGCTTTTGAGGGACAAGGGCTTTACCGATGAGCAGATCATCGCACTGGCGAACGGTGCGGACAGCTCGGCGGAGAGCGATGCCGTTTCTGAAAAGAACGGCAAAAAACATCACAATCCTTATGCCGAGAGCGAGGAACTGGAGGGGCAGATGTCCTTCTATGGCAACGGCGATAAGGATTGAAATATGCCTTGATGGTCACAAGGCATTTTCCCCGTAAGCATACGGGAATGATTTTATAGGATACAGACAGCGAGAAGTTTTGAAAATGGATCGAGCTGTCGGAAAGGATAGTGTTGAACGAAAGATAAAACTACTGCCGTAGATAAAGAGAAGGCAGGCAAGGTTTTTGAGCTGAACGAGAAGTATAAGGACTGCCCCCAGCGTACAACCGTTCAGGAAGTCGATGGTCGCACCTATCGTGTGCATAGTCACTTTATCGGTGACAAAGACCTCGATGAAGTAATCAGCAGACTTGCTTTTGAACAGGCTCTGCGTGATAATAATCTCTCAGCGTAAAAATATTGGAAAAAAGCTATTGCCAATTCCGATATTTTGCGCTATAATAGGAATATCGGAATTGGTACTGCTTTGATTTTGAAAGGAGCTAAGTATGGCAAAGCAGACCGAAAACAAAGTTGGAATTTATCTCCGCCTGTCTCAGGAGGACTTGCGTGAGGGTGATTCCGTTTCTATTGATAATCAGCGAATGATCCTGACCAAATTTGTCAAGGAAAAGGGTTGGACGCTCGTTGACACCTATGCGGACGATGGCTGGACCGGAACGGACTTCAATAGACCGGAGGTGCAAAGACTTCTTGACGATGCAAAGAGTGGTCGCATTAACATTATCGTGGTGAAAGACCTCTCTCGTTTTGGAAGAAATTACATTCAGGTCGGTCAGTACATCGACTACATTTTCCCCTTAAACAATATTCGCTTCATCGCTCTCAATGACGGAGTGGATACAGCAGACCGCAACAGTACAGCGCTTGAGATGATGCCCATAATCAATCTTTTCAATGAATGGCACGCATCTTCCACAAGCAAAAAGATCAGGGCTGTTGTTGAAGCAAATGCAAAGGCTGGCAAGTATGGCTGTAAGCAGGCTGCCTACGGTTACATCAAGGGTGATGATGAAAAGCATACGCCTATCATCAATCCCGAAACCGCACCTGTTGTTCTTTCTATTTTTCAGATGAGAGCGCAGGGCATCAGTCCCAGACACATCGCTGACAAGCTGAATGAGGACGGCATTCTGAATCCGACAGACTATCACTATTCTCTGCTCGGCAAGGACGCTCCGATCCCGATGCGTCATTTATGGTCTGGTGCTACAGTCAAGAACATTTTGAAAAATCGCATTTACCTCGGACAGCTCGCACAGCTTCGGCGCACAACGGTATCCCATAAAAATCATAAGATCGTATATAAGGACGAATCGGATTGGGTAATTATCGAAAACAATCATGAGCCTATTGTGACACAGGAGTTGTGGGATAAGGTGCGTGAGGTTGAAGCATCGGTTAGTCGGGGCAAGCCTACAAAACGGGGCTATGTTGATCCTCTCTGCGGATTGATGTTCTGTGCGGACTGCGGTTTCAAGATGCGTTTGGGTACAACTTGGCGCGGTATCAAGAAATCTCCTGACGCTGTGCCTTACCGTTCTTATAACTGCACATCTTACAGATTGTTCGGTAATAATGCTTGTGAGAGCCACTACATCACAGACAGGTGTATTTCAAAGCTGATACTCGACAATATCCGTCTTATGGCAAAGCTCGTTATTGAGGACGAAACAGGTGCGAGAAAGAAATTCCTTGCTATCAAGAATCAGGGTGAAGCCGAAAAGGAATCCCTGAGCCGTAAAAAGCTGACGGCAAACGCAAAGCGTATCACTGAGCTGCAAGGTCTTATTCAGTCGGTGTATGAGGATAAGTACCTCGGCAAGATCACGGAGACTGCCTGCGGTGTTCTGCTCGACAAGTATGAGACTGAGCTGAAAGCATTGCAGGAGGAACAGGCAAGGCTTACCGTGAAGCTCGATGCTGAAAAGCAGAATGCAGAAGATGTGGACAAGTTCATTGAGCGTGTCAAGAAGTATGCCGATGTGCAGACGCTCACCCGTGAGATGTGCTTGGAACTTATCGAGTATATCACAATAGACAAACATCCCTCTGACCGCAAGGCGGAGAGGGACATTCACATCTATTATAAATTCCTTGACAAGTCCGCAGAACACAGCTTGCATAATCTGTATGAATAACCGTGTTGCTATTTTGGTAGTTGGGTAAGCTCGAAAACTATGATCCCACGCCGGATGATGCCAGGAATCCGGACTATTTCAACTACGGTGTCACATATCATTACAATTACCGCACCGATGATGAGTCGCTCTACGGCATCCGCGCGGATGTCTATGCCGGTATCTATAATGCTGAAAACGCCGCCGGTTATTACAAAGCAAAAGAGGGGCAGCAGACCGATAAAACTGAAAACGGCTACGGCCTGCAATACTACATTGATGAAAAAGAGGACAGTAAAATAGACACGAACGGCAAGCATCTCTACGGGCATATTTCGGTTTACGGCGAGACCTACCGTGACGCCGTGCTTTGCTGCTCAGTCATGTTCGAGACATATGAATCTGATCTCTCCAAAGATGAACTGGAAGAGCTCATGCTCGCAACAGCAAATTCGATCAAGTTCACAGACTGGGACGAGAATGCCCTGCTGAAAGATGACGGCAGCATCATTTCCTATCAGCATCACTGCACAGTTCCTGCTAAAATGACGATCGCAGGCACAGAATGCGAGGCAAAGCTCAAAACACAAGGCTCTGATCCGCTGGTCTATACAGATGTCATTGAGGACAGCGATCTGTTCCGTGTTACTATGGATCCGTTCCTGCTGGTCGGTCCCTCTTTTGAAAACGCAAAGGAAAAGGATACGTATACACCTGCGACCGTCAACGGCTGTGATGCACTTTATGCATTTGATGAAAACTCTGCAACTGGCGAATTCATGATCAAGATCAGCGATGATCATATCGAAAAAGTTGTGATCTCCGTTCCTTCGATGGCAAACGGTTCCATGAGCATGGACGGCAAGACCTACTTTGATGTCCGCGAGGAGATCGCGGCAGATCCGGAGGCTGCCAAAGCGAAGTATAACGAATTTGCAAACGATTTTGTCAAGGCATGGATCCCGGATGCGGAATGATACGCAGGAAGAGGCAGCTGTGACAGGCTGATCATCATTTCCTCCTTCATGATGAACATTCACGCTCCCGAAACACTCAGTCTTTCGGGAGCGTGTTTTTTTATCCGGACAGCGAAAGGGGTCACTCTTATGGAACAAATATACAGCGGTTATATGGCTTTGATGCAAGGGAATGACCCGGACGGGAAAATGATCGAGGAGCTGAAAAAGACACCGATCCCACATGGAAAACTGGTTAGTTGTTCTTATTATTCGTATGCTTGCGGAATGCAGT
>NZ_CACWPP010000106.1 GCF_902762735.1 uncultured Ruminococcus sp. | reverse complement strand
TCGGGAATTGAATACAGTTGGCGGTTATCTTTCCCCCGCCTGCGGCGGGGGAAAGATAACATCAACTCAGTTTTTCCTCATTGATAAAGGTATTTTGAACACCAACTAAAAATGCGGTAAACAAAAGATATGCGCCAAGGACCTCAAGTTCTGTATAGCCGCTGTTTTTGTGGTGTGTCAGCGGGATAACCACATTTTGGTATTATTATTGTAGCACATAACTGACAATTTGTCAAGTAAATTTTGTGAAAGCAAATATTGCAGTTGACATTTTGTCGGTTATGTTGTATAATAACGGCAGAAAACATACACTTTGACGAACGGAGGAGACCTTATGGGCAGCCTGAGAGCACGAAACGAGAACGAGGTCACAGCAAGAAAGGAAAATATACTGAATGCGGCGGCAGAACTTCTTGCGGCAGAAGGTAATGGCAATATCACTCTTGCAGACATCTCCGAAAAAACAAATATCTCCAGAACTTCGATGTACAATTACTACAAGACGAAAGAGGAGATATTTCTTGACCTTATGGTGAGGGAGTACCTTTCATGGAAAGACGAACTTGAAACTCTTTTCCCGAGAAAAGTCAGCCGTGAAACATTTTGCAGGAGACTTGCATCATCTCTTATCAGTCAAAGCCTGCTGATAAGACTTTTTTCTGTCAGACAGTTTCAGCTTGAAAAAAAATTGGGCGCTGAGAAAATGGAACGCTTTTATGAAACCGTAAAGCCTTTTTTTGATACATTTACCGCGATGCTTGACAAGCAGTTCCCGAATACGGATAAAGCAAAGCGCGATATGTTCAAGATACAGTTCACCTTGTATTGTTACAGCGTTTATCCGATGTCGCATATGGGCGGACAGGGCACGAATGATGATTTTTTCGGAAAAGTCCCTGATATTAAGACCATATATTACAAGGGACTGATGCTGCTGACAAGTGAGCTGATATGAGCTTTTGAGCAGTTCCTGCGTTATATCGCGGCGGTACGGTCTCAGCTGATGAAACAGACAGCGATAATGACAGATGCAGTCATTATCCTGCAAAAAAAGGCTTCGCTGTGACAGCGAAGCCGTGTCTTTTCCGAGCTGTTCGAGTTTTACGATGCTGTACGGCATACCTGTCTTGTGCCTCATATCTTTATCCTTATAACAAGCCTGCTGTCGGCAAGTTCGGCGGAGATACTGCCGTTCATCTGCTCGATGAAAGTCCTTGCGATGGACAGACCGAGACCTGTGGAATTTCTTGCCGCCTGCACCGTATAGAAACGGTCAAACAGCCGTTCCACCTGAACTGTGGTCAGGTCGGCGGCTGTATTTGAAAATATTATCTCGCCCTCAGCGGAAAGGCTTATGAACAGATCTCCTCCGCTGTATTTCAGGGCATTGTTCATAAGGTTATTGAACGTCCTTGCGAGGGCGTTTTTGTTTACTTTCCTTATGACCTTTTCCTCGCAGAGTTCTATCTGCGGGGCTATGCCTTTTTCGGAGAGCGCCGCGTAGTAGCCCATTATGCAGTCTTCAAGCACCTGATTTACTGACAGCTCCTCAATTTCGGCATCAGCATCGGAAGAGAGTATGACAGAATAGCGGAAAAGTTCCTCTGTCAGCTGTTTCATAAGTTCCGCTCTGCCCCCGATTATATCCAGATATTTTTCCATCTGTTCCGACTTTTCTTCCTTTTTCATAACTTCCAGATAACCGCATATCGCGGTAAGAGGTGTACGCAGGTCGTGGGAGATATTGGTTATTGCGGCTTTAAGTTCCGCGTCGCCGCTGACGTATCGGTTATGTTCTGCCCGAAGTTTTTTCAGCTGAGTGTTTATACTGCCTGCCAGTTCACGCATGTCTCTGTCTGCTGAATGTATGGATATGACGGTATTCGTATCAGTTTCCAGCTTGTCGGCGAACTGCCTTTTTATCGACCTTGCGGCAGTTTTCAGCGATATTATCTTGATGACCAGCGCCGCTGTTATCACAGCAAACAGAACATATACCATACGCAGTACTCCTTTTTATCTAAATGACTATCCCTTTAGCACACCACCCAAAAACACCTTTAAAACAAGGAAATACTGAGTTGATGTTATCTTTCCCCCGCCTGCGGCGGGGGAAAGATAAACACCAACTATATTCAGTTCCCGATATAACATCGTTTATTTTAGTGTGTCAGCGGGATAACCACATTATCTTATATCTTTTTTCTCCATCAGATGCAGACCTGCGGCAGTTATCACAACTGCCGATACCACCGAAATGACTATCTGTACAGGGGCGTGGAAAGCTAAACTGCTGTCACCGATCAGTGACACCGAAAGCCACTGACCATATGGGATAACATTTATCAAAGCCCTCAGCACCGCGCCGATGCCGCCGCCCGTCATGCCAATGATCGCCTGCATCAATATAACTGCCATGAACGATGTCTGAAATGACATTATCGCGACAGCGGCTGAAAGGACTTCCCTTTCAATATTCATGCTGACAAGCACCAGAACAGAAAGGTTCGCAATATTGTAGAACACTGTTCTGACGATGCACGAAGCTATCTCACTGCCATCGGGAAGGGCATGTGCCCCCAGCAGTGCCGCCGCTGTCCACACCGCGATCATTATGAGCATGCCCAGCGCCACCGCACCGAAAGATGCGAAGTATATCTCCCGCCTTGTCCTGCCGCATATCAGCTTATTGCGTATGGCACCGCCGAAATATTCAGCACCGAGAAATACCGCCGTGAACAGCGAGAAGAATGCAGGTATGCCGAGACTTGCCAGCTTTGCACATTCAAGATCGTTATTGATATTGTGCAGCGGCAGTATCTCAGCACCGTTTGCCGAGATAAAATATGTTATGATAAATGCCGCCGCCAGACCGAATATATATAATTTATGCCTGAACATTCTTGCACAGTACGAACCGAAAAGTTCTGTCATCGCGCTTCCCTCACTTTATGTCCTTGCGGCAGAAGTTGAGCAGACCTGCCGATGTTATGACTGCTATCGCCGCTATATCTGTAACTATCATTTTTGTCCCGTTTTCGGGATATTTGTCCTCTGAAAGGACACACACCTGACTCTGCGGGTCGGCATCGTATATCACGCCGAATATCTTCATCGCGAGGGTATCTTCTTCTGTCATTTCTATGACTTTGCCCTGTTCTGCCGCAAGTGCCTTTTCAGCCTTGTCCTCAGTTACCACCTGATAGGACATCATGCCTGCCGCGAACACTGCCATCGTCAGAAACATAGAAGCCGCCACCGCGTAGGATTTTGAATTGACTATCGTGGTCACGAAAAGCGCCAGCGCGGTATACACAGCTATAACGCACAGCACTATCGGCTGTGTGCGCAGTATCTCGCTGAGGGGCGTGGTGTACATGCCGAAAAGAGGTATCGCCGCCGCTGATGCGGACACCGCACAGCACATCTGCATGATGACTGCGCCGATGAATGTAACGATGAAGTCCGAAAGATATATTGCCGCCCTTGAATGACCTGCCATTATCTTGTTGTTTATGGTCTTTTCAATGTAGTCCTGACCTATCAGCACCGACACGAAAGCTCCTATCAGAAGCCCTATGAATACCAGCCCCGAATTATACACGCCGTTGAGGGGGGCTGAGTCGGGAGTCCTGTCCTTTAAAGAAACAAGCACTATGAACAGCGGGTACAGCACCATCACGCCCACGCCTATTTTAAATACCATCGACCTGAACATTCTGTTTAGTCCCATAACTATCAGACTTGTCACTGTTCCTCACCTCCCACCAGAGATATATAGAAACTTTCAAGGCTCTCGTCCTTTTCGGTCATCGAAACGACTTCACAGCCCTGTTCGCTGAGTTTGCCTGCTGTCTGCGAGAAATTCAGCTTTGCAAAGACATCTGCGGTTTTGTCGTCAAGTATCTTGTAGTCGATGCCCATTTCGTCCAGCACGCGGGAGAGTATGCCTGTATCTGTCACTGTCATTCTCACGCATTTCCTGCAAGCCGACTCAAGTTCCTCAGCGCTCATCTCGCGCACTATCCTGCCGCTGTCGATGAAGCCGTAGTGTGTCGCCAGCTTTGCCAGTTCATCGAGAATATGGCTGGATATGAGTATGGTCATGTTTCTCTCGCGGTTGAGTTTCAGTATCAGTTCGCGTATCTCGATTATGCCCTGCGGGTCAAGACCGTTTATCGGCTCGTCCAGCACCACAAGGTCGGGGTCGCCGCACAGTGCGATGGCTATGCCCAGTCTTTGCTTCATGCCCAGCGAGAAGTTCTTCGCTTTTTTTCTGCCTGTATCGGCAAGTCCCACCAGTTCCAGCAGTTCGTCTATGCCGTCGGTATTCGGCAGACCCAGTATCCTGTACTGCTGTCTGAGATTTTCCCTTGCTGTCAGGTCAAAGTATATGGCAGGAGTTTCCACCACTGCACCCATTCGCCTTCTTGACTTTACAATATCCTTGTCGGTATTTTTGATGCCGAATATCTCAAACCCGCCTTCAGTCGGTCTTTGCAGACCTGTAATAAGGCGTATAAGCGTGGTCTTGCCTGCGCCGTTCCTGCCGACAAAGCCGTATATCGCGCCTTTCGGGATATTCATGGTCAGCCCGTCAAGGGCGGTGAAGCCTTTATATTTTTTTCTTAGTTCTGTTGTCCTGAGTACGTATTCCATCTTTGTTTCCTCTTTCTTTTTCACTTTGTTCTTCACATATTTTTTCTGTTTTTCATGTTCTCCGATGCGAAGAACACAGCTTCCGCAGATGCCATGACTGCCAGCACCGTCATCGCCACTGCCGCCATATATCTTGCATTGAATATCCACAGCCCCACATCAGCCGTCACGATAAGCGTTGTTATTACCGCCGCAAATGCTGTCAGGCGGCAAACTGTTTTCTGATGCCTCTCGCTCAGCATATCCTTACTCATAGTCGCTATGAAAATGAGAATTGCAGGCACTGCGAGTCTGCTGTCATATTCGTCCGACATAAAATATCCCGCCGCAGCTGCCGCCGATACGACTGCTGACACCGCTTTTGCAAGCAGATAAGTAAAGCCTTTTTCCGTTCTGATGTTTGTGATATTTGCCATTGTAGTTACCTCCGTGTTGTTTACTGAGGGGCTGTTCCCCTTTTTCTGATCTAAGTATAACATACAATGGTCAAGAACGCGGCAAAGAAAAAGTCAAGATTTGGTCAAGATATTTCAGCGCATCTTGAAACCTATGCCGTACACCGCTTCGATATAATCGTGACCGTTAACGGCTTCCAGCTTTTTGCGCATATTGCTTATATGCTGTTTTAAAGACCTCTCGGTGCAGTCGGGAGTATCCATGCTTATCTTATCGAGTATGGTCGTTCTGCCCACAGGGGTGTTCGGGGTCTGCATGAGCAGTTTCAGTATCGCACACTCAGTCCTCGTCAGCCTGACTTCTTCACCGTTTATCACAGCGGTCAGCGTATCACAGTACAGCGTGAGATCACCGAATGTCAGCGCAGAGGCATCGCCCTTTGACTGTGCCATTCTCAGCTGAACGGCTATCCTCGCGGTAAGTTCGGCTATATTGAACGGCTTTGTCACATAGTCACAAGCACCCGCCATAAGCAGACCCACCTTGTCGGCAACATCAGCTTTCGCACTCACCACTATAACGGGTATGCCCTTTATCTTTGGCAGAAGTTCTTCTCCGCTAAGTCCCGGAAGCATCAGGTCCAGCAATATCAGGTCGGGCTTTTTCCGCTCTACCACCAGCAAAGCCTCAGTGCCCGAATAAGCCCGCAGCACCCCGTAACCCTCCCTGCGCAGTGCCTCCTCCAGCATATCGCCGATATATATGTCATCATCAATTACCAGAATTTCCTGCATCAACGTTCCTCCTGTCTATAAAATGTCAGCACGAAGAGATTATACCACATTATCCGCTAAAAGTAAAGTTTTTACTCCCAATTTTGATATGTATTGCTGATGATATAAAATGGCTGTTCTTTCGTATTGTTCCCCCGCCTTCGGCGGGGGAACAATACACAACCAAATTGGGATAGTTTTTATATCGGCAGGGCTGTTTTATGCACCTCTGCACATGCAGGGAAAGATATACGCCAAGAACCTTAAGTTCAGTATAGCCGCTGTTTTTGTGGTGTGTCAGCGGGATAGTCATATTTAGTTTCTACGCAGAACGTCAGCGGAATTATATTGTGAATTTCATAAATTTATGTTACACAAATATTTTTGATTAATTAATCTATTTTTGTATCAAGATACAAAAAACAATAAACTCGTTATCAGCTTTTAAAAAAAGTCTTGTATTCAGGGGAAATATATGGTAAAATATTCGAGGAATTATCGTTATTCATAATTTAGTGCATCTAATATTGTGCCGAATGTACAAATCGTTCAATTTACATTATGTTAATATTCGGCTTTATTGTATCTTCGTATAAAGCCTTGCTTTGAAGAAATGTCACTAATTATGCAAAGACAGTTCCCGAACACATAAACCTATATACATATTTAAAGGAGGAAACAAAATGGAAAAAAAAGCTGATGAACGTCTGAAAACCGAAAACGTGGTCAATGACGATATTTGTCTGCACCTGCTTTACGGTTACTACGGAGGTAATCTGACCAAAACAGACGAAGATGACATGAAAGACTTTGTCATCGCTCAGGCTGCGGGCTGGAACAGAGACTGGTCTGTTAACCTGGCAATAACTGCACTTTCCAAAATTATCAAGGACGAAAACGGAACTTTTGAGGACAGGTATGATACCAATGCTGTAAAACTGCTGGGTATTTTTCTGAGAGAAAAAAATGTCAAGTATTTTCTGGAATTCAAAGGTATTACACACAGTTGTCCGAAACTGAAAGAAGCATTCGACTGTTTTGAAACAATAGACGAATTTTCCAAATACGCTACAAATGCTCTGACTGTCGTGGATGCGCTCAGAAGCGTAATGAAAACCGCCGAAGATATTAAGGAAGCGGAAGATAACGGTGCAGCTGTGGATTATGCGGCAGCATTCCGTAATGTCAAAGATGCGGTGGTCAGCTCGCTGATAGTTTTCTTCCCTTCTATAAGACCGCTTCTGACTGTATACAGCGGTCTCATTGACAGTATAGTAGATTCTTTCAAGGAAGCTATATACGATCCGCTCTTTACCTTAGCGACAGATGTGTTATGGGAAGAATATGAGACTTCCGGGGACGACTACAAAATGCAGCTGGCTAACAAGATAGCTTATACACTGAACATGGATAACAAGAACGGTGATAATTTTGAATGGAAGATCAGCGACAGAAATCTCCTTACGATCGAAGAACTTGAATACATTTATAATAATAACAGTCTTAACAGCAGCCAGTTCAGAGATGGTTTCGGCAAGTACACACAGTGGCGCTGCACCGAAGAAATATACAGCTCTATGGGCGGCAAAGAGAGTTTTGAAGAATTCCAGAAGCTGCTCAAAGACCTGTCTAAGGATAATAAGTTCATCAGAAATAATTACGATGAAAAATCATGGTCTGATTTCTGGAAAGATTTTATCGACGATAAGGATACAGGTGCGGGAAGCGGCGACAGCGGCAGCGGCGGCAACGGCGACAGCGGCAACGGCGGAAACGGCGGAAACGGTAACAGCGGCAGCGGTAACAGTGGTAACAGTGGTCACAGTGATGACGGCTCTTCCGATGTCACTTTTGGCGACTGCATAGATGAGACCGTATCGGATTATATCGAATGGATGCGCGATCACTCCAAGACTGTTGACGATTTCTGGAACTGGGTCATTGACGGCGGCGGCTCTTCATCAAGTTCGGGCAGCACGCACAGCGGCGGAGCATCGGACGCTATCGGTGGAAGCAACGGCTGGGGTCTGGACGATTTCTGGGATTATCTCGGCGATGTTTTCGATGATCTGGTAGATAATATCGGCGACCTGATAGGTGATATTCTCGGCGGACTGCTGGGAGGCATCTGGGGAGATGCATCCGAACTTCGCCCTGTTGACCCTCTGATACTCGACCTTGACGGCAACGGATACGACATTTCGACTGTTGCTGAAGGCGCTCATTTCGATCTTAATAACGACGGATTTGCCGAGATGATAAACTGGACTACAACTGACGGTATACTTGCTGTCGATAAGAACGGCAACGGCACTATCGACAACGGCAGCGAGGTGTTCGGTGACAGCTTTGTGCTTGAAAACGGCGAAACTGCAAAGAACGGCTTTGAGGCGCTTTCTCAGTACGATGAGAACGGCGATGGTGTGATAGATGCGAAGGATGCCGCATACTCACAGCTGAGAGTATGGATAGACGAAAACGGCGATGGCATCTCTCAGGAGAACGAGCTGTATACACTTACACAGATGGGTGTCAAGTCCATCAGCCTTGACTTTGTTGACAGCGGCCGTCCTACCGATTCAGAGACTGTCATCGGCCACGAAGCCGCATTCACTTCAAAAGACGGCAAAGAAAGAAATATCGGTGAAGCATGGGTAGCTTCCAACCATTTCAATTCCATAGACAAGCTGGTCGTTGAGCCTTCCGAGACAGTTAACGGTCTGCCAAATGTCGCAGGTTTCGGCAAGATACACTCACTGCATACCGCTATCACTCTCGATACAACAGGTACTCTGGAAAGCATGGTAAAGGCATTCACCGAAAGCGATGATAATGCCGAAAGACGCAGTATCGTTGCTGATATTCTCGTTAAGCTGAGCAACGCCGAATCAGTTGAGCCCGGAAGCCGCGGCAGAAATATCGACGCTGTGCAGATGGCTGTTATCGAAGCAGCTATGGGCGAGACCTTCAACGGCGTATCGGGCACAGATCCCAATAACGCAGCAGCTTCTGTTCTGAAGGATATGTATAACAAGATAGTTGACGCTTACTATTACTCCATGATAGGCAGCACTCTGTCTAAATACATCGGTCTTATCGGTGTGACAGAGAACGCAGACGGCGGCAAGACATATGAACTCAGAGCCTTTGAGATGATGACCATGTTCGGTCTGGAAAACGGCACTCTCTCAGAAAAAGACTTTAAGGATCTCTGCGGATATGTTGACTTCTTCTCACTTCTGGTCGAAGACGATCACAGTCTGTTCCTTGAGGTTCGCAATTTCTATGATGTTTACGGTGACAAATACCTGTCATTGGTTGACAATTCCTTCACCAACGCTATTCTCGGTACAGATGAGGACGATATACTCAGCGGTACAAATAAGGACGATGTTATCATATCCAATAAGGGTGCTGACGAGATAACCGCAGGCAGCGGCAGCGACTTCATCATCGCAGGCGATGACAACGATACTGTTTACGCTAATGACGGAAATGACACTCTTGACGGCGGCAAGGGTGATGACACTCTCTACGGCGGCTACGGCGATGACACTTATATCTTCAAAAAGGGCTATGGCAGTGATGTTATAGACGAGGACAACAAGGGTTCGGGTGCTGACAAGGTAGTATTCGGCAGCGGCATAACCGCAAAGGATATTAAGGTCAGCAGGGACGGCAACGACCTTGTTCTCTCCATAAGGGGAACAAATGACAGCCTGCGCATTGTAAATCAGTATATGTACAAGGATTACCGCGTTGAGTCCTTTGAACTGGCTGACGGCACTGCTGTTACAGCTGAGGATATTTTCAACATGTCGCTCACTATAAAGGGTGAAGGCGTGATAAAGGACTATGACGGCGGCTACGGCACAAGAAACACCACTCTCATCGGCGGTGACGGTGCTGACGAGATCTATGGTTACAGCGGTAACGATACTCTTGACGGCGGCAAGGGTAATGATACTCTCTACGGCGGCTACGGCAACGATACCTATATCTTCAAAAAGGGCTATGGCAGCGATGTTATCAACGAGGACAACAAGGGTTCGGGTGCGGACAAAGTTGTATTCGGCGAGGGCATAACCGCAGGTGATCTGAGGGTCAGCAGGGACGGCGACGATCTTGTTCTCTCCATCAAGGGAACAAATGACAGCCTGCGCATTGTAAATCAGTATTCTTACAAGGATTACCGCGTTGAGAGCTTTGTATTTGCTGACAAAAAGACCTATACCGCTGAAAGCATTCTCAACACTTCACTGACAATAACAGGCAGCGGCGTTATAAAGGACTACGACGGCGGCTACGGCACAAGAAACACCACTCTTATCGGTTCTAACGGCGATGACGAGATCTACGGTTACGGCGGTGACGACAAGCTCGACGGCGGCAAGGGTAATGATATTCTCTACGG
>NZ_CACWPP010000105.1 GCF_902762735.1 uncultured Ruminococcus sp. | reverse complement strand
ACATTACAGCTGAATCCTTCTAAAATTAGTTCTTTCTTTAACGCACCCTATACGAATTATGCTGCTTGATTTCGGCAAGGTTTAATTGGGGGAACAATAAGGTCGAGGTCGGACATATATGCATCGTCGCCCTCCTTGACCTCTGCTTTTTTCAGCAACTTCATGACCTCGGAAAAGTTCTGTCGGCTTTTATCCTCGCATTCTACAAGGTAAAAACACAACGCCGCGAGCAGAGCTTTCGTGCTGTCATCCCAGAACTGATCGCCATTGCCGCCCTCTTTCGATGTGTTCTTCATCAGAACGTTCACCATTTTTATAACGGCGGTCGCGCTGTAATTTCCGTCAACATCGTAAATGTACTGAAAAGGGTTATAGTTATTGCTGTGCGCCATGTCGATCAGATTGAACACCCGAATATCGTAACCATAGCTTTCGAGCATTTTTCCTGTTGACCGCAGCAGTTCACCCTTCGGGTCGGTACAGACATAAGAGGTGTTTGCCTGCATGAGATTAGGCTTGACGTAAAATCGGGACTTGCCAGATCCGCTGCCGCCGATTACCATAACATTCAGGTTCTTCCTCGTCTGCCTTGTGTTCAGCGACATCTTGACCTCGTCGGTCAGGATAATGTTGTTATCAATGGTGTACGCCTTGTCTTTCTTTTTCCAGAATTTCAGACGCTCGAAGAAATTATGCACCTTGACCTTGAACGGCAGCTTGACCTTTTTTGGTTTGTCCAGCAGGCTCCTGACCTCTTTCGCATTCGCCCACCTTGCCGACCCGTGTTCCTCTCCCTTGCGGTGTAACTTCTTCCGGCTGGTGTATTTGTTCAGCGCATACAGCCCGATACCAAAAGCCGTGAACAGCGGTATCTTCATAGCGTAGCCGCCATGCTGTACCATGGTGAAAAATTCACCGCGAATAAATGAAAAGGCTTACGAAATATCTCAGATACTCGATAAAGCGCACAAGATAGTCGGCTATAACGTGAAATTTGACCTCGATTTTCTTTGGCTAAACGGTGCAGGCGGCAGTAACGATAATTTCAAGAAAGTCGATGTAATGCAGATGTTTGCGCCGATATATGGAGAGATAAATGAAAAGTACGGCGGCTACAAATGGCAGAAGCTGACCACAGCTGCCGACTATTATGGCTATGACTGGGATAGTCACGCCGAGAGCGCACACAATTCTCTGGGAGATTGTTACGCGACACTGCATGTATACAAGTCTGTGCTTAGCGATCTTAAAAAGAAAGAAATATTCAGTGAGTATTGTAAACCGCTGGACAGCGATGATGACCTCAGTGGAAAACTCCTAATACTTGTGCCGGAGGCGCTCAACGAAGATAATCAGAACAAGGCTATGCTTTTCTTTTACGCAGAAAGTGCTGTACCATCTGTCGTAGATGGCCGTCCGATGATAGTGTCCGGAAAATATCTAGCTGACGATATACGAGCAAGATATGACCTTGACGCTATACTAGGTATCGCTGACAGAGATAAACTGCCAGCGTGGGCTGAAAACAAATTGAGAACACTTGAAAAAGAACAGCTGGAGATCAAGCAAACTGCTTATGATGAAAACATGGCTGCGTACAGATATATCAACGGCTTAGATGATCATGATGAACCAAGTGAGCAGGATGATGACGACTACAGCTATGAGAATTTAAGTCACAGCATATTCCTCGACGAGATAAAAGATCAGTATGCAGATTTTCGCGATAATACGCTTCGCATGACAGCAAAAGATATTTTTGCGGCGGCATATGAGATCACCGCAAAGACTGCCATCAAAGAGAAACTCGTAAATGAAGATGTGATGCTCTCAGATGAACAGGAAACTGCACTTATGCAGAGCGATAATATGCTCGATGAGATCTATCAGGATTGGCTTAAGACAGACAGTGAAGACTTTGCAGACTTGCCTACGGTAATAGTAAACACTGCCGAATATAGACGCATTTGTTCCAGTCTTGAAAAACAGAATATCAATGATGGTGCAGTTGTTTATGAAGAAGAAACAGACGATACTCCCGCTGTAAGTACATGCAGAGGGCGCTGAAAATATGAAAGGTTGAAAAACATGGCAAAGAAAAACAACTTTCTGGAAAAACTCGATTTGCAGATCGACGAGGAAAAGATCTCAATAATCGAGTTTTATCTCAGAGAAAATAAAGAAACGCTCGATATAAGTGCGGAGATCTCCGCACTTATAAACAGCTACATCGACAAGCTGTATGTTAAGAAAGTACCAAAATCAGTAAGACATTTTATTGACAACAAGGACAAGGAGGTCAAAAGTAATGAAAATGAAAGAAACGGATCAGAGGACAAAGGCACTGCTGGGAATATCGAATTACCCGATGCGCAATCAGTTCTCGATAATGGACGCGGCGGCTAGAGCCAGAGAACTGGGCTACACCGTCAAGGTGATAGTTGATACCCGCACAAAAGCCGTCTGCGAAATGATAGTTTTTGACAGAGATAACATTTTCTACTGCTCGGCGGCTGATCTTATAGATAATACTAAGGACACGTCGCTTATCAAGTACGGTACAGTGACTGACAGCGGTGCTGCCCTTACTTTTAATGAGATCGGTACTGTTACCGCTGACGAACTGAAATATGCGGTGAGCGAAGGCAGGCTGTTCCCGATAGACCCTATCCCAAGAGAAAAGAAAAAAACAGGCAGACTTGTAGAAACTGAAGCGGCTTTTTCACGCTGGGTCAGAGCGAGGGGAATGCACCCTTTCGTAAAAGGCAGGAGCATAAAGACCGACTCAGGTTCTGAGGTCGTCTATACAACAGTATACTGATGCCTAAGATCATCGAGGACAGCGCTGTATATACGGGCAAGAATGGCAGGCTGTATGAGCTGGGCAAAGTCTTCATGTATACAGCAGTAGTTCAAGATTTTCAAAGCCGTACCTATGCGGTCATCACAAAACCTAATATTTCTGATGATGGACTTCTGTGGTGGCGCACCAAGCAGGACGGTTTCAAAAGCAGAACCAAAGCCACCAAAACAGCAAAGGAGCTAGATCAGATGTACTCACTGATGGAAAAGAACCAAGAGATAAAAAATGTTGCAGAAGATATTGACGATCTTATATCAAAATCATATATAAGTAACTTCAACTATGATCTTGATGAAGCATTCAATAAGATCATAGAAAAGCACAGCGAATTCGAGGTCGCACAGGCTGTTGCTCTCACTATTAATGCCAAATCATGGGACGGTCGTTTTTCACAGCTTAATAAAGCATGGGCTGATAATTTCATAACCTTCAACGGCATAAAGACCGAAGAGTATGACCGCTTCTATGGCTGCAATACTCACTCGGCACTTCTTGACGGATTTACAGATGTTGTCCGCAAGAATATAGCTAACCGCAGCATTACTGAACTGCGCGGCGAGAGTATCGCGGAAGAGCAGCTCGTCGCGCAGAGTGCGGGCAGAAAGTAGCACACTACACAAATCGTCAACCACAATTTTGTGTACTTTTACTTTAACTCAATAATGCCATAGTGATTTTATCACTTTAAAGCGGTGAAATTTTGTGTATTATTGCTCTTGAAGTATATACGTATATATGTTATATTATAGATAGAAGAAAAACAATATCTTGCAAAAATGAAAGGTGGCTAAGACTATGAACGATTACTATGCTCCATACTATGAGGAATATAAAAAGCGCAGCGCTATGCTTGAACTTGTAAGACCAGCCGATGAGGTCTATGCGTTCATTAACGAACAACTGGAACTGCATGAACGCTACATGAAACTAATGCGCGAAAATGCACCGGATGAAGAGTATGAGAAGTTCGACTCACCGTTCTGGCGTGACAATGTACGGAAGTTTGTCGGAGAAGAATTCTGGCAGGCATCTCACCTTGAACAGTACGACTACGCTCTCAGAACAAATGCTGATGTCTGGTGTCGTATGCACGAATACTACTACGACATTTTCCGCGCGATGCTGAAATGCGAGCTGGAAGAGAATGATCGCATTGTTAATGCTCCTCTGGTTCTTGACAGACAGCACTTCGTAGAAAGCTGGGACGCGGCGAACATCCGCTTTTTGAAGTATGTTGCGGATCACAACATCACTAAGGACGAGTACTGGCAGAACTACGCTTATCACGTATACACCAAGTATTACATTGAGTATTGTTCATATGTTAACAGAACTCCGCCTTCAAAAGAAATGGCAAAGAACCGTGAGCGTGAGGGCGAGATACCTTCTCTGGACAGGATACACTATAATAACTGGGCGCATGAGTATGCGTTGGAGATCGTTAACAGTCAGTACACCAACAGCCGTGATCTGGCAAAGGGGGCAAACGCCGACGGCATGATATGGGATAAGAGTTTTATCCCCAAGAAAGAAGAAAACATCAAGTGGGCAGCGTTCAATCAGTACGAATTCATGGCAGATCCTAGTTTTGTTGACTTGCTTGAACGGCTTGCCGCAGATAAGGGTGTTACACTCCCCGAAGCGTATGAGATATACAAAAGCGGGAAGTACACACCTATAATAATATCAGGCAGCTGATTTGACAATTTCTGCTTGATGTGGTATTATAAAGTGTGTCTAAAGACACACTTTAAGGAGGCATGACTGATGGTTACGCTCGAAGAAATGTTAAACGACGAAACTATTCAAGACATAATCAAATATGCCAAACAGTATGACCTTGACAAAGTCGTGCTGTTCGGTTCAAGAGCGAAAGGCATTGCGCGAAAGTTCAGCGATTATGATCTGCTTATATACGGCGATGAACCGTCAATGCTAGATTATTATTTATTCCTTACAGATGAATACTTGTCACCATATTCTTTTGATGTGGTCATTGACGGTCACTATTCAAAAGAGTTGAAAGAAGAGGTAGATAATACGGGGGTTGTGATCTATGAAAAGGTACGATAAATATATTTCCGCTGTTACTTCACTTAACAATTTTAAAGCTAAAATGCCGATGTATGAAGAAATGCAGGATAGTGATACAAAATCACTCATATACTCAGGCTATATTAATCATTATCAGCACACTTTTGAACTTTCGTGGAAGATCTGCAAGCAGCTTATGGGTTACGAGGGAATTGCTGATGCAGAAACAGGTTCACCAAACACTATACTTCGTGCCTGTTTACATAACGGTTATATAGATAACTGGAATTTATGGAAGAAAGCACTTACAAGCCGGAATGACTGGACACACATATATAGCGGTGATGACGTAGAAGATGCAGTAAAAACCATAAGCACAGACTACGTTCCCATGTTCAATGAGCTGGCTGATAAAGTGGAAGAAAAGATAGTTGAACTGTATAATGATGGTCTTATCCCTGAAGCGGAGATAGATGATACCATCATAGAACTTGCTGAGAACGGCAAGCCTTACTCGCCAAAACGATAGAGTGTGTCTATAGACACATTAAGAGAATGGAGTTGACATATATGAAGATAAAAGCAGCAATATCTGCGTTACTGACAGCTGTGATGCTGACCGCCTGCGGACAGACAGAACAGCCTGTATCTGATAGGGTCGATGTATCTGCCGCTGAAACTGCGGTCACTACCTCAGCTTACAGTGAAGATATAACAACAAGTGCTGAAACTACTACCACCACTACCGTTACAACTACGATAGCTGATGAGGATAGTTCTGCGATCGTATCATCTACGCCCAGCAGCACACAGCGTACAGTATCATCAACAAGTAAAGCTGCAACGGGCAAGGCGGCAACTACTACGAAGAAGTCTTCTACCACCACCAGACAGTCTTCTGCGAACGGTGGAACTGTCAACAACAATAACAATGTCAGCGGAAACAGCGGCGGCGCGGCTGCTCAGGCACAAGCACATCAGTCATCGGGCGGAACAACAGCCGCTAGGCAGACACAAGCGCCTGTGACCACCACAACGCCCGCACCCGTAGTTACTGCGGCACCTCCCCAGACTACCACCACAACAACTACAACTCAATATGTACCTGAGCCTGAACCTCAGCCTGAACCTGAACAGCGCTTATCAATTGATGATGGCGTTATGGATCTGAAGCTGTATGACCCCGATCTTCTTAATGAATTATCAAGCATTTACGGTTCATTTCCCGATTACTTAGATCTTCAGCTTTGGACATTCATTGACAGCTATCCTATAAATTGTCTTGACTTGTATAATGCCGGACAAAATCTCCAGTATGATGGCACAGAAGTTGGCAGACTTAGGGCTGTATGTCAGTATGCGTATGATTTAGGCGGTCGTAACTGCATAGAGTATGCACTTAATGCTTATTTCATAGCAAAAGGCGCAGGACTTGAATGCTATTTGGCGCGTTCAAATCAGTACGGCTGGTACGGTCATGTGTCAAACGTAGTAAATTATGAAGGTAATTATTATTTCATGGAACCGCAAGTAAATATTCCAATAGATTGGAGCAGTATCGCTTTCGAAGGCTATGCAGACGATGGTTCAGGATTAGTAGGTGCATGCCAACTTGATCTTTTCTTCGATATAAATGAAAATCATTATTCATTTGACATCAAACAAGATCTACAGATAACACAAAGCGAAATTCGCAATTAACTTTTAATAAAGAATATCACTAAGCACTTAACAATTTTGTTAGGTGCTTTTTTCTTTTCTCAAGGAGAAAAAGAAAAACCAAGCACTTCCCTATTCTGCCATTGGGAATGCTTTTAAAATAGATGTCAGGTGACCGTTTGAGCTTGACGGTCACAAAAGAAAAACAGAAAGGAATGATCATTAATGTTCAAAAGAAAAAGTAAACTTTTGAAACGCATCGGCGCAGGCATAGTTGCCGGACTTTGTGCTTTTACCGCGATGACGGCAGATATACCGCACATCACAACGGTATCTGCGGCAGAACAGACACTCCCCAAAGCCGATACAGTTATCGCTGAGGCGGCAACGCTTCTCGGCGGCAATTACAAGTATGGCTGCAAGGGATACTACAACATGTACAGCGCAGGATATACACCTGTCGCATACAGCGTTGACTACACTCGCAGTCAGGGCGTTGACTGCACAGGTCTTATCTACTACACGCTGACTAATCTCGGCTATTCAACGAGCGGTTTCAGCTGGAACCACCCCGTACCCGTAGATACCGAACACTGGCTGTACTACAATAATCCTACGATCACATACGGCGGCGTAACTCAGCCGATAGAGATTGAAAAATCCCGCGTAAAGTCATCGGAACACCCATACTGGAAAGGTCAGACATTTGTGCTGCCTATGATACGCCACATAGGGCTGTCAAAAGCAAAGCACAGCATGGTGCTGAATGATCCAAAAGGCGAGCTGCTTGAAAACAGCTACAAAATGCTTGTAGAAAACGGATATAAAGTCGTTGTACTTAATCTGAGAGATACAAAAAAATCATCGCTTTGGAACCCTCTGCAAGTCATCATCGACGAATATGTGCGTTGTCGCAAAGAAAATGACGAACTCGACATGTGCATAACAATGATAGACTCGGTCGCTGAAACCTTCACGCACAACGACAAATCAGATCCTATCTGGCCCGAATGCGCTAAGTCGCTGATGATGTCCATGATACTGTATCTCCTGCAAAAGGGGTACGAAAATAACTGCATCGAAAAAGTATCACTATACTCTGTGTATCAGATGTTCATAGACTTAGGCACACAAAATGAGAAGCGCGGCGGCAGAGAAGTCAATGCTCTTGATGAGCTGTTTCAAGATCTCCAGCGCCGTGAACCTCAGAACCCTGCCGTTGCATCTTATGCCGCATCTCGTTTCTCGGCAGGCGAGATGCGTTCTTCTATTTTTTCGACACTGGCATCTAATATCAATATTTTCGCCCGCGATACCGGTATCGCTAAGCTGACATCAGGCAATCAGATCAACTTCTATGAGCTTGCAGACCCGGAAAAGCCTATGGCTGTATTTATGGTCGTCCCTGATGACAATCCTGCGAGATGGATCATCAGCACGCTGTTTGTCAACCAGTGCTATAATACACTGGTTTCACTTTCTTCTCAGTGCGTAGGTCAAAAACTGCCGCAGAGAGTGCATTTCATACTTGACGAGTTCGGCAACATGCCGCGCATTCCAAGCATGGACAGCAAGATCACGGTCGGTGCCGGGCGAAATCTGTTATTCAACCTGTTTGTGCAGGATCTCAATCAGCTGGAAACCGTATACGACCAAGCCTCACAGACGATACAGTCGAACTGCGGCAACGTAATATATATTAACTCACTGCACCAAAAAACAAATGAATATATATCGTCAATTCTGGGTACAAAGACAGTAGAGTACACTACATACAGCGGTAAACTCAACGAATTTGTTGATAACAAAAACCTTGTAGTCGAAAGTCAGTCGCTTATGTCGCCGTCAGACCTGTCTAAGCTGGAATTTGGCGAGGCGATTACAAAACGGCAGCGACTGCTGCCTATTCGGACTAAGTTCGAGCCGTTCTATAAGTTGGGCATACAGCCCACCCCGCTCACCGAGATAGCCAAAGATATGGATCTGATAGACATGCCGTTATCTGTTACGATATTCGACATGGAACTTATCTGGGAACCACTCTTCAAGCAGGCTCTCGATAAAGATCACAGACCAATAGTGATAACAGACGCTAACGGTTTTGTGCAACCTGTGACCACATGGAATGAGGTGCGCAAATCATTTGAAGCGCGAAAAAAAGTCACGCTCGATAAGAAGACACGAACAGATTTTTCGGACTCTTCCGTCGGTGCAAGCGTTGCCCTCGATGCAAAGCTGCAAACTGCCATTAAGCGCATTGATACCATAACAGGCGGCAAGTTTGTACATGATTGTGAAAACCGAAACTGGGCAGCAGTCGAAAAAATGATAAAAGGCGCTATGGGCAGAGGTGAGCTTACTCCCGATGACCGCAACGAACTGATGAAGTACATCAATAGCGCCCACAACGTTTAACATATTAATTATTTGCAAATCATTTTTTGCGTTTGGGCTTGACAACAATTGAAATATGGGTTATACTGATATAATGTAAGACAGTGTAATTTGAGGTGAGCAGATGAAGATTTACACAATAATAGGCGGTGTCAATGGTGTCGGCAAAAGCAGTTTGTCAGGTGTATTGCTCAATCAACGCAGTGATATGGGTATCATAATCGATACAGATAAAATAACTGCTGAAAATGGCGTAGATAAAATACATGGTGGTAAAATTGCGATCCAGCGAATAGACAGCTGCATCGAAAAAGGTGTGAACTTCACACAGGAAACTACACTGTCAGGTGTCAGGACTATAAAGACGATAAAAAGGGCTATTGAAAAGGATTATTATATCAGGTTGTATTATGTTGGCATAAGCGGCTCGGAGGAAAGCATTTTACGTATTGCAAACCGTGTGCGCAAAGGTGGTCACGATATACCACACAATGATGTTGTACGCAGATACGAAACACGTTTTGATGATCTGATAAAGGTTCTGGATTTCTGTAATGAAGTTATCTTCTTCGACAACGAAAACGGCTTTGAAGAAGTCGGCGAATATAAAAACGGCAGACTGCTGATGACCAAAAGTAATGTCCCTGACTGGCTGAAAGAACTTGATAATATTTTAGCCTCTGTGAGATAAACGGAATATGATGAGTGAATAACTATGGGTGGTGAATATAATGGCTGTTTCAGAAGCACACAAACGCGCAAGTGCAAAGTGGGATAAAGCGCATATGAAAAAACTTGCAGTAAATATTCGAAAGGAAAAGGCAGAGTTGTTTCAGGAATTAGCTATACAAAATGGTACAAATCCGTCGGCTTTATTTAGAGAATTGATAGATGATTATATAAAGAAATACTCAAATTCTGAAAAATAAAAAACTCTTGACAAACACAATGACACAGTATATAATAAATGGTGGACAGATCAGACTGCCCACCATTTTTATTTTGTAAAATTAAGAAAAGAGGTGCAGATATGAAAATACCGAACGAATTTCTCGCGCTTGGCAGAACTGAACTGATGGTGGCTTGCCGCCTGTACAGCATCGTTAACCGTCATACTAAGCTGACCGCCAACGGATATGCTATCTGCATCAAGCAGGAAACCATCGCGCATGACTGCAACCTCTCTGTATCGACCGTAAAGCGCGTTTTAAAGGCTCTCTCCGAAAAAGGGATAATTACTCACGCTTACCGCATAAGCCGCGCTGACGGCACTCTGGGTGCAACTCACTACGATCTGCAAGCCTTTTCTTTCCTCTCGGATTATTTCTATATGCCTAACGATGTGTTCAAACTTGGTCTGTCGCAGAAGATGTTCTATGCG
>NZ_CACWPP010000104.1 GCF_902762735.1 uncultured Ruminococcus sp. | reverse complement strand
CAAAGCAGAGCCGAGTCAAAGCGCGCGGTCAAGCCTCGCGCCAGCAGGCTTGCGGGGAGCGCGAGGGGCAGAGCCTCTCGCATCGGGGAAGCAGTCCAATCGCGACACAGAGAATTAGTTGGGCGAACAAAGCAAAAGACGGAAAGAGGACAAGACCTTCGACCAAAGCAAGACAAAAAAGCGGTGAAACGACACCGGTTCAGCGGTAAACAACGGCGGGGGCAAGCCCCCGCCCTACACGTATGGAGTACAGACCCAAAAAGCGGGCAATTCGCAAAGAAAAGAGCGTACTCAATTCCCGCGAACAGCGCTCCCCGTGTGCGGGCGCGAATTGCCCGCGTGATATTAGCCGAACAGCGAAGCGTTTTCGGCGGTCGTGGCGCAGTCCCCCGCGATAGAGTGTCAATATTTCAAGGCACAAAAATACGCGGGCGGGAGGGAGGGAAACCACTCCATAAAAAGAGAACCGCCAGCCCCATCACGCAAGTGCGCAAAGCAGATAAGATGCACACAAAGCCTATCGCACGGCGGGAGCAAGCCCCCGCCCTACTCTGACAGCAACATACAACGGCAAAACGGCGCAGTCGTGTCCCGACGACAGTGCGCAAAAGTGAATAATAAAAGCGAAATTATTAAAGGAGGAATAACCATGAATTTCAAACTGACAGTAAAAAGAAAACTCTCTGTGACCGAGTTCGGCGAGCCTGAGATAGTCAAGGCGGCGGGCGCTGACGGCGTATTCGAGGCGCAGGCTCTGCCTTTTGCAAAGACCGCCTGCAACGGCTTCATAAGAAGCTGGGCTGAGGGTACGGGCGTTACACTCGCCACCCAGAAAGACTGGGCTAAAAATATGAAAACCAAAGCACTCGAAAAACAGGTGTCCGTCAGGGATAACGGCGTGATGCTCACCTACGTTTTCGTACTGGAAAACCTGTAATGCATAACTCCCCTGCGCGTCAGGGGAGTTTTTTGCGGACGAGCAGTTCGGCGTGAATTGACGAAAGATCAAAACAGATGCTTTTGCTTCCTACACGGGAAGCAATACCCGAGTGTGTCGGTATCCTGCGGATATTTCCCGAAATTTCGGGAAAAATGTTTTCATGTATCCTGTCTGCGCGATGTGTCGGCGGGTTTGTGCGAAATGCCCGAAACATCGGGATATTCAAGAGCGAAAACGTTTGAAATTTGCTCTTGACTTTTCATACGATATGGCATATAATAAAACAATAACTCCAATTTGGTTGTGTATTGTTCCCCCGCCGAAGGCGGGGGAACAATACGAAAGAACAGCCATTTTGTATCATCAGCAATACACAACCAAATTGGGATAACAATAATACAAAACGCGGGTGCGTTTCTGCACAATTCACACAAAATTAATGACATTGCACTTATTTACCTTGCAATTATTTCGGAAATGTGTTATAATTAATAAGATAGTTGTCAGACTGTGCTGTATATAGGGTTCGGCATAGTCTGTACCAGATGGCGGCTTTGCGAGGGGATTGGGTTCATGTGCGGGCTGCCAAAGTGAAATCAGGAGGAATGTTACGATGGCAAATAATGTGGAAAAGACAATTTCCAAAGAGGAGCTGAAAAAGCAGTTCATCGAGATACTGCATAACGATTTTCAGACTAATCCCGATGAAGCAGACGACAAGCAGGTGTATGAAGCACTGTCTAAAATAGTTGTCGGCATACTGAAAAAGAAGAGAAGAAAGTTCACTGTAAATACACAGTCGGCGGGCAAAAAGAAGGTATATTACCTCTCAATGGAATTCCTGATGGGCAGGTCGCTGAAAACTTCACTGTACAATCTGGAAATGAACGTGCAGGCTAAGGAAATGCTGAAAGATCTCGGCATATCCATCAACGGCATTTATGAGCAGGAGCCTGATGCGGGTCTGGGCAACGGCGGTCTTGGCAGACTGGCTGCATGCTACCTCGATGCGCTGGCTGCTGACGGCTACCACGCAACAGGCTACTCCATCTGCTATGAGTACGGTATTTTCAAGCAGAAGCTGGAGGACGGCTGGCAGACCGAGCTTCCCGATAACTGGCTGCCCGGCGGTTCTGTATGGCTTGTGCCTGTTCCCACAAAGGCGATAGAAGTACGCTTTGACGGCGAACTGAAAGAGTACTGGGATAATCAGTACCACTGCGTAACTCACGAGAACTACACATCTGTTATGGCTGTGCCTTACGACCTGTTCGTTTCGGGCTACGGCAGTGAGGCTGTTTCAAAGCTCAGACTGTGGAAGGCTGAGATGGCTTCTTTCGATATGCCTTTCTTCAATAAGGGCGACTACGCTAAGGCGCTCAGCAAGAATATCATGTCGCAGGCTATCACTAAGGTCCTTTACCCCAACGACAACCACGCTGAGGGCAAGAGCCTCAGACTCAGACAGCAGTATTTCCTCTGTGCGGCTTCCATCGGTGATATAGTAAACCAGCATATGTCGGTTTACGGTACACTGGATAACCTGCACGAGAAGGTCGCTATACACATCAACGATACTCACCCCACCCTCGCTATACCCGAGCTGATGCGCATACTGCTTGACGACTGCGGTTACAGCTGGGATAAGTCGTGGCATATCGTTACCAATACTTTTGCTTACACCAACCACACAGTTATGCCCGAAGCGCTGGAAAAGTGGGACTGCAATCTGCTCAAGAGCGTTTGCCCCAGAATTTTCTCCATCATCATCGAGATAAACGAGAGATACTGCCGCGACCTGTGGGAGAGATACAAGGACGAAGGCAAGGTATCTCACATGTCCATCGTTGAGAACAATAAGGTCAAGATGGCTACACTGTGCGTTCACGCTTCACACAGCGTAAACGGCGTTGCAAAGATACACTCCGAGATAATCAAGAGGGAGACTTTCAAGGACGAGTACCTGGATACTCCCACAAAGTTCAAGAACGTTACCAACGGTATCGCATACAGAAGATGGCTCTACCAGTCCAATGAGGGACTAACCGCACTGCTGAGAGAAAAGATCGGCGACGGCTTCCTGAAAAATGCCGCTGAACTCAGCAAGCTGGCAGTTTTCAAGGACGATGAAGAAGTGCTGAACAGACTGGCTGACATCAAGGCTGAGAACAAGCAGAAATTTGCAAAATATGTCAAGAACCAGTACGGCGCTGTGCTGAATACCGAGTCCATCTTTGATGTACAGGTAAAGCGTCTGCACGAGTACAAGCGTCAGCAGCTGAATGCGCTGAACATCATCGCGCAGTACAACTACCTCAAAAACAACCCCGATGCTCCTTTCGTGCCAAAGACCTATATCTTTGCGGCAAAAGCGGCACCAGGCTACTATATGGCAAAGCAGATCATCAAGCTGATCTGGAACATCTCGGAAGAGCTTAAAAAGAACGACAAGCTGAGAGAAAAGCTGAATGTCATCTTCCTGGAGGATTACAACGTTTCGCTTTCAGAGATACTGATGCCTGCGGCTGATATATCGGAGCAGATCTCGCTGGCGGGTACTGAGGCGAGCGGCACCGGCAACATGAAGCTGATGATAAACGGCGCTGTCACACTGGGCACTATGGACGGTGCGAACGTGGAGATACACGAGCAGGTAGGCGATGACAACATCATCATCTTTGGTATGAACGTTGATGAAGTCAACGCATGCAAGGCAAGCTACAAGCCTATCGACATCTACAACAGCAATCAGGTGGTAAAGCAGGCTATCGACACCATTCAGTACGGTGTTAACGGCGTACAGTTCCCCGAGATAGCCGATACACTCAAAAACACCGACACTTATATGGCTCTCAAAGATTTCGACAGCTATCAGAAGGCGCAGAAGTACGCTTCCGAGTGCTATTCCGACAAGCTGAAGTGGCAGAAGATGAGCCTTGCCAACATCGCAGGCGCAGGCATCTTCTCCGCAGACCGCGCTGTTGAAGAGTACGCTAAGGACATCTGGGGACTGACTAAGTAATTCATAATTCATAATGCATAATGCATAATTGTTGGCATGAACGCGGGTATTGCGTGCTTGTCGGCAGTTTGAAGCAGTCAAATAAAAAATCGTGCGCTCACGGAATTTTTCGTGAGCGCACTTTTTGTGGGAGAAAAAAGTTCTATAAAAGCTATGTGAGAGTTAAAACATCAAAGCCCGAATGCCTGCCAATAATTATGAATAATTGTTGACATGAACGCGGGTATTGCGTGTTGTCGGCAGTTTGAAGCAGTCATAATAAAAAAAATCGTGCGCTCACGGAATTTTTCGTGAGCGCACTTTTTGTGGGAGAAAAAAGTTCTATAAAAGCTATGTGAGGGTCAAAACATCAAAGCCCGAATGCCTGTCAATAATTATGAATTATGAATTATGAATTATGAATTATGAATTTGCCCGAAGTCCCTGCATGAAACCGTCAGATGCGGTGGAGCAGACATCGCCGCCGATGAGCTGACCGTCGCTGACCATAAGGTGGCAGAGAATGCAGTCCTGTTTTTCGTGTTCGGGGTAGTTAAGTACGCGGTAGGTGTAGACCTGTATTTGCATGCCCTTGTATTTGGTCAGGTCAAAACCCTGCTGTTTTTGCAGTTTGTTGTATTCAAGGTAGACCTCGCCCCAATCTTCGGGGATAAGTACTGTCTTGACTTCATCGAATTTTTCGGGGACTTCCCAGCCCATCTCGCTTAAAAATGCCTGACGCTTCGGCTCGCTGTCAAGCTCGCGCAGCTTTGTGCGGCTTTTCAGCCCGAAAATGAACACTGCGGCAAGCCCGATACATATAATAACAAGCAGGACTGTCAGCATGACCTTCGGCTTTTTTATCTTGACTGTGCGTATGAACATGGCGGATACCTCCTGAAAATGTGTTTGCTTAATAGTATGCAGTCAGGAAAAGATATATGCGGAAATGTGTTTGAAGTTCAGTTTTGCTGGTTTTTCTGAACTTCATTTGCGCGAATTGTTCAAATGCAGGGCATTAACTATCTTTAAAAGGAAAATTAAGGAAGCGTTAATATGTCAGAAAAATGGAAATGACTTACTGTACAGCAGTAAAATGTTGTGCAAGATAGCTAAAAATTTATATAGGGGTTAATGTGAAATCACGATTTTAAGGTTTTTTGTGCTAATTGCTTTGACAATTCTAAAATATGTGGTAAAATATATATTAGGTAACACCGGCATTGGTTGCGTTTTTCTTAACCTGTACTTTTGGAGAGGTGCAGGCAGTGAAAATAACGATTTGGCAAAATGATTTGACCAAATACTGCATGGTGGAGATCTTGCGTGCGGCAGGGAAGTGCATGCCGCAGTTATGAAAGGAGTAATGGAGTTATGTCTAAGATAATTGCAGTTACATCGGGTAAGGGTGGAACGGGTAAATCTTCCATCAGTGCCTGTCTTGGATATGCACTTGCAAAGCAGGGCAACAGAACGCTGATAATCGAGCTGGACTTCGGCTTGAGATGTATGGACATAATGCTTGGCATGCAGGGCAACATCACTTACGATCTGGGCGACGTACTCGAGGGCACCTGCGATGTTTATAAAGCAACAACAACGGTCAAGCTGGCTAATAACCTGAGTGTGCTGTGCGCACCGTCTGACCCGTTCGTACAGCTGAAGGCTGAGGACATCGAGAGGATAACCAGTGAGATGCGAAAGTATTTTGACTATATCCTCATCGACACATCGGCAGGTATCAACGGCTCGGTATTTGATATAGTAACAAATTCCGACCTGATACTGATAGTTACCACACCCGACCCCGTATGTGTAAGAGATGCGCAGATGATGTCTGACGAGTTTTACAAGCGGGGCAACCAGAAACAGAGGCTTATCATCAACAAGGCAAGCAAGAGGATATTCGAGTTTGAAGATATGGACGACCTTGATGCGATAATCGACACGGTAGGTGTACAGCTGCTGGGCGTTATCCCCGAAGATTCAGCGATACCGCTGGCAACAGGCAAGGGCGCACCGCTGTCATCAAGTTCGATGGGCTTTGTGGCATTCTCGGCTATATCGAGAAGAATAAAAGGTGAGCACATACCGATACAGATCAAAATGTGAGTTTGACGGAATAATAATGAACCGGGGGGAACAACTTTGAATATTGCACTTATCGCACACGATACCAAAAAGGAACTTATGGTACAGTTTTGCATAGCTTACTGCGGTATACTCAGCAAGCACAGGCTTTGCGCAACAGGTACAACAGGCAAGATAGTGGCTGAGGCGACAGGTCTCACAATACAGCGCTACATGGGCGGTTCGCAGGGCGGCGATCAGCAGATCGCGGCAAGGATCTCCTGCAACGAGATCGACCTGCTGCTGTTTTTCCGCGACCCTATTTCCGCCAAGCCGCATGAGCCTAACGAGATGAATTTGCTGAGGCTCTGTGATGTACACAATATCCCTGTGGCTACCAATATAGCTACGGCTGAGGCGCTCATACATTCGCTTGAGAGGGGCGACCTTGACTGGCGTGATATTGTCAATCCGACCACACCTAACTGACAGTTTGGAGCTTTACTGCCGTAGGGCTTGCTTTGCTGTGGGAAAATTATGAGTTTTCGCCGACAGACCGTGAGTTTGTCGGCTTTTTGTTTGTGCTGTGCATCAGGCAGAAAGGAGAGGTGCTGTGCGCTTATCTGAACTTTTATCTTGCGAGCCGACTGACGAGAATATCACGCGCCTGCTGTATGACGGGCTTGACTATGACGGCAGGGCGTCAGAACTCATAATGGTGCTTGGAAGCCGAAAAGCCTGCGAATACCGCGTCCCCGAAGCGGTGCGGCTCTATAAAAGCGGCAGAGCGCCCGTGATACTTGTCAGCGGCGGGAAAGTGCAGAAAACTGCGCTCGGGGAGATGGCTGAGTGGCTTTCAATGAAAAAGGCGGCAGCCGCGCTGGGGGTCAGTGAGGGGGACATCCTTGCTGAGAAATGCTCGATGAATACGGCTGAGAATTTCACCTGTTCAGAACCTCTGCTGAGGGAAGTTCTGCCTGAGGGCGGAAAGATAATACTTGTGACCACTGCATACCATATGCGCAGAGCGCTTCTTACAGCTGAAAAGATACTTCCGCAGTATGAGTTTATTTCATGTCCCGTGCAAAAGGGTTCAGCCACGAAAGAAAATTGGTACAAAACTGACAAAGGCAGGCGGACAGTACTTGACGAATGGGGAAAATTACGTTATTATATAAGAGCAGGTATTTTATAATTCATAATTCATAATTCATAATTATTGGCATGCATTGGAGAATGCCGTGCCGCTTATTAATTCATAATTCATAATGCATAATTCATAATTGTTGTCATGCATTGGAGAATGCTGTGCCGCCGACAAAACCAAGTAAGCACACAAAGCAGTGCGCGAGTCGAGCTTTCCGTCCACCCTTTCGCGAAAGGGTGGCGGGGAGCGCGAGGGGCAGAGCCTCTCGCATCGGGGAAGCAGTCCAAACGCGACACAGAGAATTAGTTGGGCGAACAAAGCAAAAGACGGAAAGAGGACAAGACCCTCGACCAAAGCAAGACAAAAAAGCGGTGAAACGACACGGGTTCAGCGGTAAACAACGGCGGGGGCAAGCCCCCGCCCTACACGTATGGAGTACAGACCCAAAAAGCGGGCAATTCGCCAAGAAAAGAGCGTACTCATTTCCCGCGAACACCGCTCCCTGTGTGCGGGCGCGAATTGCCCGCGTCCACCAGCCGAACAGCGTAGCGCCTTCGGCGGTTGTGGCGCATTCCAAAGGATAAGAACAGCGAAAAATCGGCGGCGTTTTTTATCGCTCACTAGCGGGAAACATCTCCCGAATTGTAGGGTGGGGGCTTGCCTTACTGTTCGTCCCGCGTTCCAAAGTATGATAATGGTAAACCACCACCTGCATAGCATGGCTGTTATGCGGAAAGTATCTTAAATTGATAAAACGGCAAAAGATAATATCCCAGTTTGGTTGTGTATTGTTTCCCCGCCGAAGGCGGGGAAACAATACGAAAGAACAGCCATTTTGTATCATCAGCAATACATATCAAAATTGGGAGAAGATAATAAGACATCAATGATAAATTTACGGAGGTAAGTAAAATGGCAATGATACAAAGACCAAAGGGCACTGCTGATATGCTGCCCGCACAGGCTTATAAATGGCACACAGTAGAAAAACTGGCGGCTGAAACTGCCGAACAGTACGGCTTTAAGGAGATAAGAGTCCCCACATTCGAGGATACGGGTCTGTTTATCCGCTCGGTGGGTGAAACTACCGATGTGGTGCAGAAGGAAATGTTCACCGTTTCCGCAACGGGCGACGATACCTTCACCCTGCGCCCTGAGGGTACTGCGGGCGTTATGCGCGCAGTCGTTGAAAATGGTCTGCTCAATGAAGCATTCCCACAGAAACTCTATTACATAACTTCCTGCTTCCGCCACGAGAACGTGCAGAAAGGCAGACTGCGTGAGTTCCACCAGTTCGGCTGTGAAATGGTAGGCTCGCCCGATGCTAAGGCTGATGCAGATGTCATCTCCCTCGCTAAAAGCGTTATGGACAGAGTGGGTCTGCAAAATATCAAGCTCAATATCAACTCGATAGGCTGTCCCACCTGCCGCGCAAATTACCAGAAAGCTCTGCGCGAGTACTTCACACCTCACCGCGATACCCTCTGCGATACCTGCAAGGAAAGACTCGAAAAGAACCCCATGCGCCTGCTTGACTGCAAGTCGCCTATCTGTCAGGGCATCGCAAAGGACGCTCCGCTGATAATCGACTACCTCTGCGAGGAGTGCGATGCTCACTTTAAAGCACTGCAAAAGTACCTCTCGCTTATGAATATCGACTTCGATATAAACCACCGCATCGTGCGCGGTCTTGATTACTATACCAGAACAGTTTTTGAGTTCATCGCTGAGGGCATCGGCGCACAAAGCACCGTCTGCGGCGGCGGCAGATATGACGGTCTGCTGAACGAACTCAGCGGCAAACAAGTGCCTGCACTGGGCTTCGGCATGGGTCTTGAAAGACTCATAATGACTATGGAACAGCAGAACTGCGACTTCATGGAAGCAAAGACCTGTGACCTCTATATCGCTTCTATGGGTCAGGCGGCGGCTGACCGCGCTATGTCCCTCGCGATGGAACTGCGCGATGAAGGCTATTTCGTTGAGTATGACCTCATGGGCAGAGGTATAAAGCCCCAGATGAAGTACGCCGATAAGATAGGCTCGAAATTCGTCATAGTTATAGGCGACAGCGAACTTGAAAGCGGCAGTGCAAAGCTCAAAAATATGGCAAGCGGCGAACAGACCGATATAAAGCTCGATAATACTTTTGTCGAGAATTTCTCAAACGCGCTGGTCAGCGAAATGTTTAAGGGCGTTGAGGAAGAAATGGCTGGTCTGCTGGGGAAGGAGTAAACCATGTCAAGATGTGAACAGTGCGAAAATATTATGGTACGTGAGATAAGAAGCCCGCAGGAGTACCTGCTGTGCGCTAATTCTCTGGTGGGTCTGCTTCTCTCGGGCGATGTGGAGATGACTTACTCCACATGTCCGCTGGGCAGGATCGTTGATGAAGATATGAAATTCACAATGAGAAAGTATTTCCACCAGTTCCGCTGTACCAAGTGCGGCACGGTATACGGCATGCTTTTCAATACACAGCGCGGCGGCGAGATAAGGATAAACGAGAAGGTCTTTGACCCCGCAGATTATCCCGATAAGAAGAATGAGGGCGAAAATGCCTGAGAAATATACTTTTGACTCCGCCCTTGACAAGAAAAAACTGATAAAAAAGCTGAGGGGAGGCATGGTGGAGTATAAGCCTTCCATGAATATCCTCAGCACAAGCAGATTTATGCGCGAACACCGCACCGAAAGTGTCTATTACGGCAGGGTAGAGGGCGATAAACTTATTATGTTCTACCATAGAGCAGGAAAGCGTGACGGCGGTTCTACGGGCTTTTTCGGGAAGATCACCGAGAACGGTGATGGCTGTACTTTAAGCGGCAGTTTCCGTAAGCCGACATATGCGTATGTGACAGTCGGGGTGTATATACTGCTGACGCTGATCTGTGCGCTGGGGGCATATGCAGGCGGTTCAAATACAGGTGCGCTGGTATTTCTGGGACTGGGAGTACTGGGATCGGCAGTGATGCTGTGGGACAACAGCAAGAAAATGCTGAGATCCTATCTGGAAAGGCTTATTAATTCATAATTCATAATTCATAATTCATAATTATTGGCATGCATTGGAGAATGCTGTGCCGCCAACAAAGCGTAGCAAAAACACAAAGCGAAGCCGAGTCAAAGCGCGCGGTCAAGCCTCGCGCCAGCAGGCTTGCGGGGAGCGCGAGGGGCAG
>NZ_CACWPP010000103.1 GCF_902762735.1 uncultured Ruminococcus sp. | reverse complement strand
TTGCAGCTGTATCTAGATGAATTCTGCTTCCGTTTCAACCGCCGAAACTATGATGCGAGACTTTTTGAAAGTCTGCTGACGGCAGGGTTGGAGTGCGCTTATGTAGGTGATTTGGGGTGATGAGGGAAAGGGATAGTCATAATAAAAAAAGTGATTATCCCTATAACACACCAATATCTGATAGCCGTAATTCAGCGTTCTTGGCAAGGGGCGACCCCACCCCCGACCCTCTCCCCTTACGCAGGGGAGGGGCTATACGGCACGCCGATTTCCCGCATCTGCCCTGTTTGCTTGCAAAAATGTGGTGTATCAGCGGGATAATCATAATAAAAAATTATAGCACATTCATATTTTCCTGTCAAGCAGACCTGTCTCCTGCGGCTTAAAAGCGCTTATCTTCGGCGTTTCAGCAACAGCTTTACGTCATTTTTGCGGCTTGTAATAATAAGACCTCGCACATATCCCGCGCACACGCCGTACAGAACAGCGATGGTTTGCTTCTTCCGTCCCCGAAGTTTTGGATAATGTGGTTATCCCGCTGACACACCACAAAAACAGCGGCTATACAGAACTTAAAGTTCTTGGCATATATTTTTCCCCCGCCTGCGGCGGGGGAAAAATATACAATGCTCAATTATCCTTTTGTTTACCGCATTTTTAGTTGGTGTGCTAAAGGGATAGTCATATTGGATAAAGACATATCTCAGCAGATCCTGCTTCTGTTTCTTTATCATCAGGCGTTCTAATGGGAAAGGCGGGCAGGGATCGTTCTTCATGTCAGCAAGTTGCCTGCGCTTGACAAAGTCGGCACTCCGTTATATACTAATTACAGGCGGTCAACGCTGTCAGGAGCGCGGGAGGCAGTATGCGAGGCGCGGAAAAACAGCTCTTGCTTCTGCGCGGGCAGATACACCGCTTTATGACAATATCTCGGCTGAGACAACAGGGAAGGGAAGCAGTAATATGAGAATTGCAGTGACTTATGAAAACGGACAGATATTTCAGCATTTCGGCAGAACAGAGCAGTTCAAATTTTATGATGCTGCCGACGGAAAGATCGTAAGCGAATATGTCGCAGGCACTAACGGCGCAGGACACGGCGCACTTGCGGGTCTCCTGAAAAACGCGGAAGTTGACGTGCTTATCTGTGGTGGTGCGCAGGCATCACCATCTATGGCGGAAATACGGGCAGTGCTGATGAAGCGGTGCAGGCTTTTCTTGCAGACACACTTGTGCAGAACGATGCCCCGACCTGCGATCATCACCATGAACACGGCGAAGGTCATTCCTGCGGAAGTCACAGCTGTGGTGAACACTGATGAAGATAGTAACACTTGTGGAAAACTCCTGCGGTGCTGAAAACTGTATCGCAGAACATGGACTGCGCATCTATATCGAGACCGATTATCATTGACATTTCCGATAGCTTTTTCAGATCTTTTTGCAGTTTCATACCCATAAACTTTTTATATCAAACAAATCGGCGAATGGATTTATTCTTATTTGAATAATTCTTCGCTGAAAGCGTCAAGTACGTTGTCTTTGTAGAATTGTCTTAGCTGATCTTCATATTTGTCATATATGGCTTTATCATCAAAGCCTTCTAAATAATTGAGGTCTTTATCGACTAAAAATCTGTATGAGGCGGAAGGTTCAATGATCTCATCTGTATCCACGAACCCTGTATCGGAATAATCAAATACGATAATATTATATGTTTTCTCTGCAAACAACTCGGGAGAATATACGAAAGAGAACTGTACCTCGTTTTCTATATAATTGGCATCTTTTTCTTCGTCATAGCATACGATCGTTGGAGATGATACGCAAAGATTTCCCTTAAATCTCGGAAATGCGGGGATATAAACCGCCGCTGATGCATTTTCTATATCAAAATTGTAATCCTGAACTGCAAAATAGTTTTCATCAGGTTCAAAATGCGGATTATCCAGCATCGGACGTATTATCATGTTATAACGGACAAGCCAGCATACAAAAGTGACGATAAATGCCGCCAAACACAAAGATATGAACGTTAGAAGTATTTTATTTAGTTTAGACATATTGATTTTACGATCTCCTTTATTACTCAAATTTTGCAAAATTATATTTAAATTATATCACAGCTAAGTCATAATTGTCAACAGTTTACTAATATTATTTGCAAGAATTGTTTATTGTGCATAGTTAATGTCTTGGGTTAATTATATTTTTACTCCGAAGCATCACGCCGAATGTGTACACGGCGGAATTGTTGCACATATTTATCCTTAAAGCGGAGGCATGTTTGATCGGCTGCTAATGTACGACAGAGTTTCTTACAAAATCGCTCTGAAAGATATGAATAAAGAATGATCGCAATACAATACGCAAATAATTGGAGGTAAAAATGATCGACGGAACATATGGAGTATATAAGGGTGAAGTTCATCGCATAGGTATAGATGAAGAAGATATAATACATTTGTACCCCAATTCTGAAAGTGAAATTGATGATACCTATACTGATAGATACAATTTAGGCAGTTATTCTAAAGCAGTAGATCCTTCGGAACTTACAGAAATGTTTGAATTATCATCATTTGCGGAATATAAAGGCTATAAAATCAGCATTGCCCGTGAAGTCGGAGATGAGTATGAATTATGGGTCGCCGATCATGAAATTGCCAAAAAGCTCGGCTTTGACAGATGCGATAAATATGCATATAACATGATGGTCAAAAAAAGTGATGTAGAGGTTATCGTTGAAAAAACTCCGCTTGATCGGTAATACGTATCCTTTCCCGACTGGGATGGGAAGAGCATAGAAATCAGCTGTACCAGCTTCCTAAAAATTCACCGATAGATACCATATTTTCTTTTTTTATTGGGGGCATTAAAATCTGAACTGACCCCAAAAAGTTAGACAAACTTTTCAAAGAAAACTTATGCAAAGCGACTAAGAGAGATCTTGGTCGCTTTTGTTATGACTTGCACCCACGACGTTCAACATAAAATCCTTCTTTACCTTCTTCAAGATAGATGCGCTCCCATTTTGCTACTACTGCATCAAATGAGACATCAAATTGGCGAGCGGCTTCTTTGTAACTTAACTTTTCATTATGCATTGTTTCCACAACCATTATCTTGAACTCCGGTGTGTATCTCTTGTTCGGCTTTCCTTTAGGCATAAAAATGCCCCCTTTCGTTAGATTTCAATTCGGTATATCTCTATTATACCACATTGTCTAACAAAAGGGGAGCATTTCATTGCCCGATGCTTCGTTTTATTATCCGATAATTATTTTTTAAGACTATCCTTTTAGCACACCAACTAATAATGCGGTTTACCTCGCAATACTTATCCTGCTGTATGTTTCATGCGGCATGACTGCTATGTTTCTGATATATGAGACAGCCTGTCACATCATACAGTCGGTCAGGATAAAGCGTGCGATGAAAAAAGCCAAAAAGAGCGAAAGAAGCTGAACGCTATGTCCAACCAGCCCAGGGCAAGACCCAACCTCAGACCTAAGCTGGTAAGGCAGTGTTTCAAAAAGTGTCTCAGCGGTTCATGCCTCCTCCGGATTATCCCATGCCACCAGCACCTTTTTCAGCTTGTTTATCAGCACATTCAGCACCGTGACATATACTGCTATGAGGATTATCCCGCTTATGGTCTTGTCATACTCGCCGTATATTGTAGAGTATTTTATATACCAGCCCATGCCCGAGCTGCCTCCCAGCATTTCTGCTGAGATAAGCACCATAAAGGCTACCGAGATGGAGTTGCTCAGCCTTGCAAGCACGCTCGGCAGACTGTACGGCAGAAGTATATGCAGGAATATCGACGGCTGCGAAAGATTCAGCACAGCGACCGAATCGACCAGCTTTTTGTCGATAGTGCTGACGGTGAATATCACGCTGAGGAACATTCCCCAAAACACCCCTAAAAATATTATAGCCACCGAAGCATCGCGGAAGGAAGGCAGCAGTGCCACCAGATATGCCGAATATATCAGCGGAGGTATGGGTGTTATCACCTTGACTATCGGCATGAATATCTCACGCAGACCCTTGTACCAGCCCACTATCACCCCAAGTAGCAGCCCCAACAGCACAGCCGTGATGAAACCTGCCGCCAAAAAGCCTGTCGAGGTAATGATATTCTGCAATATGAGCTGACGGTCGGTGATATAGATATCCAGAACATTCTCCGGGGAAGGTATAAGATAGCTGCTAACACTTACGAGCTTTGAGGTGAACAGCTCCCATACCTCAAAGAAAATGAAGATCACACAGCCTATATCTCTTACGTTTTCTTTTTTGTGCAAAGCTATGATGACCAATTCTGCCGCAGCTGCGACCGCTATGAACGGCACATGGCTCGGTACCTCGACCCTGTCGGGGACGAAAAGGATCGTCCCCAGCAGTGCCGCAAAGAGAATATGCACCAAAAAGTTGCTTATCTTCATTCTTTTATCAGTCAATGCTATCACCGTACTTTATGCCTTTACGGCAGTTTCCTTGAATTCCGACTGCAATCTCTTGTACTGCTCGTTGTCGGGATCCTCCTTCAGCAGATCTTCAAGCGCTTCCTTGTAGATAGAGGTATCAACATACTTTGTGATGTCAACGTCGCTGTTCGGATCAATGTAGCCCGAAGCCTTCATGCCCTCATAATAATCGTATATACCTTGAATATTGGGGTCGGGGCTGAGGTACAGATCACCGCACTCATAGAGTATGAAGTTCAGCTCATCGGGGTCGGTGACAATGTAGTTCTTTGCAAGCTCAAGGGTCTTTTTGGGGTCTGTCTGATATACGTCATACGCCTTGATGAGTGCCTTTTCTACCTTTACATAGAGGTCATGGTTGTTCTCTGCATTTTCGGGGCTGACCAGCTGACGGCAGCAGATGAAGTCCGAGCCGATAATATCCTTTACAAATCTGACATTCACAAGACCCTGTTCCTCAGCAGGACGGTAGTAGCCGCCGTTAATAATACCCGCATCGACTGTGCCTTTCTTTACAGCCTCCACAACGGTCGCAGGGCTGTCAAGCTCCTTGTATGTTACCTTTGACAGATCAACGCCCTGGTTCACGAGCCAGCCTCTTAATGCTATATCTCCGCTGTTGGTGCGGTTAACGCCTATGGTCTTGCCCTCGATGATCTTTGTGATGTCGCCCTTCCACTCATCTTGGTTTTCGGGGGTGGTGATGATCGTTTCGTAGTTGAGCATAAGTCCGCCTATGATACGCAGGTCATGTCCGTCTGCTATATAGGACAGCGGCGCGGCAGAGCTGTAGCCTGCTATCTCCACCTTGCCGGATTCGGTAGCCGCAAGGGTGTCAGCAGCGGTGTCAATGGTCTGCAATTCAAAATCAAGACCGTATTCCTTGTCAAACTCACCATAAGCCGCAACAACTGAAAGTATGCTTGCTCCTCCGCTGGTGCCTGCAACTATGCTCACCTTTGTAAGTCCGTCCTCAGTGGTTTCATGTGTTTCTCCCGCCTTTGCCGAAGAACCGCAGGAGGTCATGAGCAGAACGCCCGCTGTAGCTGCCGATAAGAATTTAATCATACTTATCTTTTTCATTTTTTTCAGATCCTTTCCTAACTAAAGAGCCCGTAAGCTCAAAAATAACTACTGTTCAGCCTGCTGCCATAGCACTACCTTGCCCCTGACCCTTTGCAGACCGATATTGACAACGGCTATTATCGCACCTATCACAATAAAGCCTGCTATGACACGGACATAGTCCGAGAAATCGGAGTTGTATTTCACATACCAGCCCAGACCGCTGTCCATACCCATCAGCTCAGCGCCGATAAGTAACAGAAATGCGTTTGATATCTGCATAGCCAAAGTATTGAACAGCGACGGCATACAATAGGGCAGATAGATATTCAATATAGTGCTTTTCAGCCCCAGCCCCATCACATCGGAAGCATCTCTCAGCTTTGGGTCGAAGTGCTGAAGGGTCACTATGATGTTTATTAAAATAGGGTAAAATAATCCGCTTGTAATGATGAACAGTGCCGCAAGCGTGAAATTCGGCATCACCGCGACCACATATGGCGCATATATCAGCGCAGGCACGGGCGACAGCACTCTTGCTATTGGCATGACCACATTTTGCAGCCGCTTGTTCCTGCCGCACAGCATACCCAGCCCGATACCGAGCACCAAGGCTATCAAAAAGGACACCAGCAGCAGCCACAGTGATGAAACTATCGACTTTAATATAACAAGTATATCATTTACAAATACCGCGGATATCCTTTGGGGCGGCGGGAAAAGAAAGCTCTCTCTGCCGTTGATGACGGGATACAGCGACCATATCAATATCAGCCCGTAAACGATGGAGGATATACCGTATGCCGACCACTTTTTCCGTCTGACGATAAGGGCGGTCTCCACTGCCGCAAGGATAAGCATCAGAGAGATATACCCCGTTGTGTCCTTTGGGAATTCCGCCTGCAAAGCAGTGCTCGCAAGCACCGCCGCAAGCAGAATGTGAGGTAATATTTTATAAATTTTATCAATAGCTTTCTTCATCAGCCAACAGCTCCCACAGCACTGCCTATACTGAATTTGCCAACCTTGGCTCGCTTGCTTTCTTCTGCCTCTTTCTGCCCGGGGATATCATTGTCATAGAACAGGTCGAACAGCTCCCGCCTGAATTCATGGTATTCATTTGAGGCTGTTATCTCCTCACGGCTGCGCGGACGGTCAAAAGGTACTTTTAAGTCGCGGTATATCTCGTGGTCTCTCATAAATAAAATGCGGTCTGATAGAAGAATAGCCTCGTCTATATCGTGTGTCACGAATACCACCGATCTTTTCTTTTCCTCTCTGTCCAGAAGATCAAGCAGAAGCTCCTGCAAAGCCACACGGTTTTTAGCGTCTATGGCTCCGAAGGGCTCATCCATCAGGAGTATATCAGGCTCCATAGCCAGCAGCCTTGCGATCGCTACACGCTGCTGCATACCGCCCGAAAGCTGATGGGGAAACAGGTCGCCCTTTCCGCCCAGACCTACCAGCTCAAGGTACCTGTCAGCCTTTTCGGAGATCGTCCTCTTATCCGCTTTAAGCACCTGCTTTATGCCGAATTCAACGTTGCGCTTCGCCCTCATCCACGGGAAAAGTGCGTAGTGCTGGAATACCACACCCCTGTCCTTGCCGGGACCCGTCACGGTCTTGCCGTCTATCGTGACAGCACCGCCGCTTGCGCGATTCAGTCCCGAAAGCAGGCTGAGAGTAGTGCTTTTTCCGCAGCCGCTTCCACCGATGATAGAAACGAACTCGCCCTCTCTTATCTTAAAGCTTACATTGTTGAGAATGTTTTCGTCCTTGTTGTTACTGTATCTGAAATCTACGTTTTTAAATTCTATCGCAGCCATGATCCTTATCCTTTCTGCTCCGACGGGATATGTCCGTGTATCCTGTCGTTTTCAAGCCTTTCAAATCTTCTTGCCACCTCGTCGAGAGTATCATCGTTCTTGGCAAAGTGGAAGCGTATGTATCTGTTTTCGTTCTCGGCAAAGAAACAGAAGCCAGGCACACCGGCTATCCCGTAGTCCTTTACCAGCAGCTTTGCAAATTCAAGATCGCTCTTGTAGCCGTATTTTGAAATGTCTGTCAGCACGAAATATGTTCCCTGCGGCTCGTTGTGGGCTATGTCAAGAGCATCAAGCGCCTTTGTGAAACGCTCTTTTTTTGCCGTATAGACCCTTTGAAGCTCAGCATAATAATCATCACCGAAGCGCAGCGCATTCACTGCCGCATATTGAAGGGGAGTCGGCGCACAGACGGTAAACACATCGTGGAACTTGCGTATCTGTTCGAGTATCTCAAAGGGCGCTGTAACATATCCCAGCCGCCAGCCTGTCACGGAATATGTCTTTGAAAGCGAGGTGCAGGTCACTGTGCGCTCGAACATGCCCGGCAGAGATGCGAGACTTATATGTCTGCTGCCCTCGTAGATTATATGCTCGTATACCTCATCGGTGAACACATAAGCATCGTACTGCTTTGCCAGTCTTGCAATGACCTCAAGCTCCGTGCGGGTGTAGACCTTTCCGCAGGGGTTTGACGGATTGCAAAGTATCAGTGCCTTCGCGCCTTGCTTGAATGCGTCCTCAAGCTCCGTTTCATCGAATTTGAAATCCCTGCCCTTTAGGGATACGAAAATAGGTTCAGCCCCGACTATCGCTGCATTGAGCGCGTAGCTGTTGTAATACGGCGAGAAGATTATCACCTTGTCGCCCGGGTCGAGGACTGACATCATCGTGCTTATCATTCCCTCTGTCGAGCCGACTGTCACAAGCACCTCCTCATCGGGTATTATCTCCCTGCCGAAGCTCTTTGACTGCTTTTCGGCGATAGCACTTCTGAGATCGTCTATGCCCCAGTTGGGCACGTACTGATGATGCGCTGTCATTGCCTGCGCTTCCAGAGCTTTTTTCAGCTCCGCAGGCGGGTCGAATTCGGGAAAGCCCTGCGAAAGATTTATTGCCGAATACTTATTTGAAAGTATCGTCATCTCCCTTATGCGGGATTCTGTAAAGAGCCTTGAACGTGTGCTTAACTGCTTCATTTATTCCAGCCCCTTTCCGAGATGATCGACCTTGTATATCGCCCTTTCGATAAGCTCGGGCAAAAGTGTGTTCCCGCTGCCCGCATAGTCGGTTATACGCTGCGACATTCGCTCTGCAATCTCAGTGACTGCCTGCTTATTGTCAAGCCCTAAGTCAGCAAGCGTTACGGGAAGTCCCAGCTTTTTCAGCCTTTGCAGATATGCGCGTATCTCATCATCAGCTCTGCCCTCGGCTGCGAACTGAACGTTCAGCCCGAAGATGACCACCTCTCCATGCAGACGTTTATTTGGGTTGTCTATCTGCGTGGACTGATTGTAGAAGTGATGTGCAAGCCCGCCGTAAGGAACTTTCCCCTCGATGCTCCCCGCCAGCCCTGCAAGAAGAATATTCGAGTCGATGGTGTTTTCGAGTATTTCCTGTGTAAGACTGCCTTTTATATAAGCATTTATATATTCATTCTCATTCAGGTCAAGTATGACCTTACTTACAGCCAGCTGCAAGCGCAGAGCAAAGTCGTTTTTGTTGGCGTTGAAGTTTGTGTTCAGCTCGTACCACTTTGCTATACTGTCAGCAGCACCTGATATGATATATCGCTCGGGGGCTTCAAGCAGGAGCTTTTTATCTACTATAATAAGTATGGGCGAACGCTTTCTGAAAAAGTATATATCCTGCTTTCCCTCATCGGTATACAGCACAGACAGTGTTGACCATGCCGCGCAGGTGGCAGCAATGGTGGGTACTGTCACAACGTCAAGTCCTGCCTTTTCGGAGGCTGCCTTTGCAAGATCGAGTATTCTTCCTCCGCCTACACCTATTATATAGTCTGCACCGTATTCAGAGGCAAGTTTGCCGTAAGCCTCAGCCTGCGTCTGTGTGGGATAGCCCTTCCAAATCTCGGTCTTGTATTCAGTACCCGCATCGTTCAGTGCCTTGGCGAGCTTTTCGCCCGCCTTTTCAAAAGCAGTCACGCCTGCTATGATAAAAGCCTTTTTACCCAGCGGTGCGAGCAGTACGCCTGCGTTTTCTATATTGATCTCATTTTCATACTTGATCGGAATGTTTATCAAACTCATTATTTAACAACCTTTCATCTGTGTTATAAACCTATTTAATAACTTATATAAAATTGATTTATCACCGTTTGTATTATCTATTGACATATTTTATATCATAAAAACAGCCGAACGTCAACGAAAAAAGAAGAAAACGTTGTTACGGCAACGCTTCTTATGGCATGAAAATTTAAACTTATCATTAAGATCTGAGGGCCAATATTTCTGGAAATTTAATATTTATCTGTCAAATTATTAATAAACCAGTCCATGTTATATGTTTTGAGATAACGTTATCCGACGCAATAACAGCATTTTAACTCCAATAAAGCAACCGGGCTTCACAACCGGCGAAGTCTTTGGTGATAACGTTGCAATTGTGCCCGCTTTTAAGGCAATACTGCTGATGATAGTTATTGCTCCCCAAATTAAACCTTGCCACAATCCATAAGGCTGCATAATCAAAATGCTGTAAAATAGAGGGTTTTATATTTCAAGAAATAAAAAAAAACGGCAAAGTTTAGTTGGATTATCAATATCTAAATTGACTGATGCTGAGACTTTTGAAGTGAACTTCTTCTTTCTCTTCATAACAATAGGACCTTTCTTAAAGAATATTGTTTTTTAACGTTTGGCGATTTTGTAGCAAATCGTGTTTTGAATTCTCTTTTTGATTTCATTAAATAATGTGGTTATCCCGCTGACACACCACAAAAACAGCGGCTATACAGAACTTAAGTTTCTTGGCGTATATTTTTCCCCCATCTGCGGCGGGGGAAAAATATACATCGCTCAATTATCCTTTTTTTACCGCATTTTTAGTTGGTGTGCTAAAGGGATAGTCATATTAAATAATATATATCCCAATTTTGTTCTGTATTGTCGGTACAGTTCAGAGTTTGTAAATAAGAAATAAGGTGCGCCTTCGGCGGTATTTAAAGAAGAAAAAAGATGAACATGGTCGGAAACCATATTTAATGATACAAGGTTAAGATCAAGCAGCCATATTTCGATAAAAAACGAAAAAAAGCGAGGAACAGCTAATACTTCCCCTCACAAAATCATATCAAACCAAAAGCGCCTATGCACTGTATTTCAAGTGCATAGGCGCTTTCTATATAATGCCTCCTCAATAACCACAAATCTCAGAGTCTGTCCATTTTTCATCATCAAAAATGAAAAATGACAAGATAAATTTGAGAAGGCGCAAAAGAACTATCTCAGGTCTTAATTGAAAGGTTGTGCAGAGTTTGGCTCTACACAGACTTTCTTCTTACATAATACTGCTTGAAATCAGCCGTTGCGGTTGCTGTCACGACATTGAAGCGAAAGTGAATATCCACCTGCTGAGTGCGGTTTGCCCTGCCGCCTTCGGGAGCGTGAACAACGATCCTGTCGATCAGTTCGTGCATGATCTCAGGGGTAAGCTCCGTGAACTCCTCATACTTCTTGACGATACCCACAAAGTTCATCACATCGTTTTTCTTCTGC
>NZ_CACWPP010000102.1 GCF_902762735.1 uncultured Ruminococcus sp. | reverse complement strand
TAATCTGCTCGATGTGGTGAAGCAGGCAGATGCGTGGATCCCGCTGTTCATTATGACAAGCGTTGAAAACAACAAGGAAACACAGGCGTTCTTTGAGCAGCACAACTATTTCGGCTACAGCCCGGATAATGTGTTTTTCTTCGTGCAGGAACAACTCCCGACGGTGGACACCAACGGCAAGCTGATGCTGGCAGACAATGGCGTCATTAAGACTGCGCCGAACGGCAACGGCGGCTGGTATGCGTCAATGGCGAAAACCGGAATGCTGCGCATCGTTCAGAACGCGCAGATTGAATGGCTGAATGTCTTTGCGGTTGACAACGTGCTGCAGCGCATTGCAGACCCCTGCTTCATCGGCGCCGTGATCGAATCCGGCAAGGTCTCCGGTGCAAAGGTCGTTGCGAAAGCGGATCCGGAGGAGCGTGTCGGTGTGCTGTGTCTGGAGGACGGCAGGCCCTCGATCGTTGAATATTACGAGATGACCGATGAGATGATCCACCGCCGCGAAGCGGACGGCACGCTCTCCTATAATTACGGCGTGATCCTGAATTATCTGTTTCGTGTGGACAAGCTGAATCAGACACTTTCGGTGAAGCTGCCGCTGCACCGTGCGTTCAAAAAGATCCCGTATATGGCGGAAAACGGCGAATATGTCAGGCCGGAGGAGCCGAATGCGTATAAGTTTGAGACACTGGCACTTGACATGGTAAAATTGCAGGATGACTGTCTTGCGTATGAGGTTGACCGCAGCAAGGAATTTGCGCCGGTCAAGAACAAAACAGGCGTGGATTCGGTCGAGACGGCGCGTGAGCTGCTGCGGCTGAACGGCGTTGAGCTTTGAAAGGAGAAGAACATGGCAACAGTATTACTGGCAGGCGGTGCGGGCTATATCGGCTCACATACCGCAGTGGAACTGCTGAATGCAGGCTATGATGTGATCGTCGTGGACAACTATTGCAACAGTAGTCCGGAATCCATCGCCCGTGTGGAAAAGATCACAGGCAAGAAGGTCGCTTTGTATGAAGCCGACATTCGGGACAATGAAAAACTTGCAGCTATTTTCAGTGAGAATCACATTGATGCGGTGATCCATTTCGCCGGACTGAAAGCTGTCGGAGAATCCGTGCAGAAGCCGCTGATGTACTACAGAAACAACATAGATACGACGCTTTCTCTGCTGGAGGTCATGGCGGAGTTCGGCGTAAAGAATGTGATTTTCTCGTCGAGCGCGACGGTCTACGGCGAGGAGAATCCGATCCCGTATATCGAAACGATGCAGCGCGGAACCTGCTCGAATCCCTACGGCTGGACGAAAGCCATGATGGAGCAGATCTTCGAGGATGCTGCAAAGGCGGACACTGATCTTTCGGTCGTGCTGCTGCGGTATTTCAATCCGATCGGTGCGCATCCGTCAGGCATGATCGGCGAGGATCCCTGCGGCATCCCAAACAATCTGATGCCATATATCACGCAGGTCGCAGTCGGCAAGCGCGATCATCTGACCGTTTTCGGAAATGACTATCCGACTCCGGACGGCACCTGCCGCAGAGACTATATCCATGTGGTTGATCTGGCAGTAGGTCATGTGAAGGCGGTCGATTATGTTCTGGGGCACAAGGGCGTTGAGGTGTTCAATCTCGGAACGGGAACGCCGTACAGCGTGAAAGAGATCGTGGAAGCGTTTGAACGAGTCAACGATGTGCCGGTGAAATATGAATTCGGCGCACGCCGCTTCGGAGATCTGCCGGAGTTCTATGCGAATGCGGATAAGGCTGCGGAGATCCTCGGCTGGACAACACAGTACACACTTGATGATATGTGCCGCGACAGTTGGAACTGGCAGAAGCATAATCCGGATGGGTACCGAGAGTGAGTATCTGTTCAGTGCAATAAGGGATTCTGCATGACAATTATTGTAACCGGCGGCGCAGGATTTATCGGCTCGAATTTCATCTTTTATATGATGAAGCATCACCCGGAATATCGGATCATTTGTCTGGATAAGCTCACCTATGCAGGGAATATCCGTACGTTAGAAACGGTGATGAGGAATGATAACTTTCGTTTCATAAAGCTGGATATCTGCGACAGGGCAGGCGTGTATGCACTGTTTGAGGAAGAGAAGCCGGACATCGTCGTGAACTTCGCCGCAGAATCCCATGTAGACAGAAGCATTGAATCGCCGGAGGTCTTTCTGCAAACGAACATCATCGGTGCTTCAGTGCTGATGGACGCTTGCAGGAAATATGGTGCGAGATTTCATCAGGTTTCGACCGATGAAGTTTACGGCGATCTGCCATTGGACAGCAATGCGATGTTTACAGAGGAGTCCCCACTGAAACCGTCCTCGCCGTATAGTTCTTCCAAAGCGAGCGCCGATTTGCTGGTTTTGGCATATCATCGCACCTACGGCCGCCAGTAACGATCAGCAGATGCTCCAACAATTATGGGCCGTACCAGTTCCCGGAAAAGCTGATTCCGCTGATGATTTTGAATGCGCTACAAGATAAGCCGCTACCTGTATACGGACAGGGACTGAACGTTCGGGACTGGCTGTATGTGGAGGATCACTGCAAGGCAATCGACATGATCCTACAGCACGGCATAATTGGCGAGGTCTATAACATCGGCGGACACAATGAAATGCGCAACATCGACATTGTCGAGATGATATGCCGTGAACTTGGCAAATCGGAGAGCTTGATAACATTTGTAGAGGACAGAAATGGACACGATCTGCGGTATGCGATCGACAATACCAAGATTCAGACAGCGCTCGGCTGGCAGCCGGAAGTATCGTTTGAGGACGGACTGCAAAAGACGATTCGATGGTATCTTGAGAATCGTGCGTGGTGGGAGACATTCGTTGATCAAATACCTGACTTGACATGATTTTCCATCTATGCTATACTTTATATTACGACTATGAGCCATTGGAGACGGCAATCTCCCAGTCCCGTGAGCGTCAATCATTATCGCATGGCCGATGAGGTTATAAAACATGAGTCTGGTCACAGGAGGTGTGTGAATGTATCAAAGTGCGTATAAAAGACTCTATCCTAACAGGAAAACAGTGGTCAGCATTCTCTTCATCCTCTACATCATGGCTGTGATCAGTGTCACCTTCATCGTCCGTGAAACGATGGTGTTGCGTACAACGGAGAATCGAGGGTTAGTTTTACAGCCGTTCCGAAAATTTGAAGAGATGATGAACGGTACTCACTTCTTCTGGTTTAAGCAGATATTTCTGAATGTGTTATTTTTCGTACCATTTGGGATATTACTACCAATGGTGTCAAGATATTTCAAGAATCCGATCGTAACTGTGATTACCGGATGCTTGTTCTCAGGGATAATAGAGATCATGCAGTATATCACAGGTCGAGGTCTGACTGAGGTCGATGATACAATTGGTGCCGTGGTTGGAAACACTATTCACTGGATCGCAATTACTGTTAAGGATCAATTAGTACAAAAGATTCTGGTTGGCAATATATAAATAATACTTTATTTAAGGAGTATTTTATGAAAAATAATCGCAATATTTTTTCTACTGTTAATATGAAGACTATTCAAATGATATCAGATAAACTTTCTATTGACGGAAGCAGTTACACTGGAAATTATGAGTTTCAAAACGGTCATTCGGTTCCTATATATACTATAGAAACAATTCATGCTTTAAACCAGATAATAGGATATGCTAAATTCATTAATCGGTCGTATGGGGATGTGTATTATCGTGGTGAGCGTCGGCTTCATCAATCGTTGACTCCGTCTTTAGATCGGATGACTAAAAGAAGTCAAGAGCCTGCCGGAAGATTAAATAATCTGATACGCAAAATAGCTGATGACATTCACATGAAAAATGAGCTAAAGCTATCAGATTACGATGAAAAAACTCAAAAAGAGATTATCGAAGGCTTATTGCAACACTATGGCATAAGTACACGATACGTTGATGTAGTGGATAATCATTGGATAGCTCTTTGGATGGGGCATTATATTGTAGAGAAATATAAACGACACATCACATACTATCACTACAAAAAAAGATCTATTCCTGTTGCAGATTTAATTATAGACCATGACAGACTTATTAGGACATTGAGCCGCTTAAAACAGGACACGGTTTCGAAATTCAGCGATGATATGAAGATACATGAAAAAGTATCGGAAAGGCAAGATGTTGACTTGTATCAATATATCTTGTTAATCGCCATTCCTGGAAATAGTGAGAGAAAAAACACTGGTATTTTTGTGTCAGATGATTACATTGAAATTGATTTGAGACAGGCATTGCCGTCAATTTTTCTTAGACCGCACGCTCAGCACGGATGGGTAGTTAGAAAAAAACCGCACAATGGTGATGGATACGATATGAGCGAAACTGTTATAGGCATACTTAAAATACGAATTGATATAGTTGAACAGTGGCTTGGAACAGGCGAACTGCTAACACAAGAAAACCTATTTCCTCCAATGGCATACGATAACGGATATGACTTATTACTGAAAAGGCAAGACTTATTTGAAGAATTTAAAGAATATGATGGTATGCAAATTATAAATTATATATAAAGTGCTGTTCCTCTTAAATAATAGATTATTCAGGAAAGGTGTCCCTATAAGTATTCAAAGCAATCATCAATAATCAATTATATAAACAATCGCTATCCGTTTTCAAACTGTAAGCAATCACAAACTGACTGAGCAGGTGAATATAATTGGAACACCACAACCTCGACGCACACCCGATTCCGAAAGACTCCAACCCACTTTTCATTAACGAACCGTGGCTGATAGATCCCTCATTGCAATGGCGGCAGGAAACAGGATATGATCCTGCACCTCTGGACGATCCCGACAACATCCGCGTCTATGTACCGCTCGATCTGTGCAAAGAATCCATTCTCAGGCGGTTGAGTGAAGTAATCAGTCATCACGGTGCGGCGAGTGAAGAAAATGAAGCGGATTACAGTTATGATGTAGTAATGCTGATCTCACAGATTGAAATCTACGATCAGGTGTGGTTTGCAAGGCATATGCCGAAGGAAGGCAAACACAGCGTGGAAGCCATTGAACTTGTGAAGGAATTTGTGCAGAAACTCGAAGAGATCGAGGTGTATGATGCTGAAACATTTCCGTACAGTACCATTGATAAACTGAAACTGGAATTTATAGATACTGTGCGTGACCAGAATGAGCCGATGGAATATGGCGGCGACTGGTATTGATTGGTAACACAAGCCGGAATAAACGGCATAGCTCCGCACTAAACCGAAACGATTTTAATTACTAAAGTAAATAGCTATAAAGCAGCGGCTGTGGAAAGATGAGAAGTATCTCATTTGACCGCAGCCGCTGTTTTTATTTCTCAAACGTCTCAAACTGGCACGCATGCTTCTTGGTTTTCTTATCATAATTGATGCCGACAAACAGCACAGTGCCCTGATAGTCCTTGAGGCACTTGATATACCTTCTGTCCTTGATCTGCTCCAAAGCAACACCGGCATTCTTATCCCATTTCAGCTCAACGATCATGGCAGGATTTGAGTTGCCCCTTCTCGGCACAAACACCAGATCGGCAAAGCCTTCACCGCCGTGCAGTTCCCTGTAAACTGCATAGGTATCCTGTGCCGAATAATAGGCAAGCGTCAGCACACAGGCAAGCGAATTCTCATCGTTGTACCGGATCACCGATACATTATCATTATGGACTTCGGTAATCATCTCGGCGACCCGTTCCGCATCCTGCTTCAGCGTGTAGTTCAGCAGTCTGTCAGACTGTTCGATCGCCTGTGATACCTTCTTGTATTCGACGGTATCGGAGATCGAATTGACAAACTCCTGCCGTACCTCGGCATTCGGGATCCATGCAGTTTTCGTATCGAAATCATAGGTCAGATAGCCCAGATGAATGAGCAGCGTCAGAACATCATCGGCACTTTCAAAGGTACACATATCATTCTGGAATTTCTTGGTATTCACCGGGATATGCTCCCCGCCGATCATCTGAATGATCTTGTCCCGCAGACCGTTCTCATTGCGCCGGATATAGACCTTCAGCGCTTCATAGGACTCCGTCTGCGACCAGTAGTTATCGAACACATGCGACATCAGTGCAGAGACCACCGAGCGGGGATTGTAGGTGGGAATGCCGCTGACATTGTAGCCGTCATACCACTGCTTCACTTCTTCGAGCTTCACATTGTATTTCACGCAAAGCGATTCCACTTCCGCTTCGGTAAAGCCGGTAAACTCTGCAAGCTGGCGCTGATTTGTCATGGAATATTCATCAAACATATTCAGTGCAGAATGCTCGCCGTACTTTTTGATCGGAAGGATGCCGGTCATGTAGGCCAGCGCCACATAGGGCTGGCCTTTCAGCAGATCCCGCAGAAAATCCAGATATACTTTTTGTGCTGCGCCATCGTTTTTGTAAATACGGAAAATGCAGTCCCATTCGTCGATGATGAAGATGAATCTCTCCTCTGTCTCGCTGTGCAGATCTTCTAAAACTGTAATCAGGCTGGTCTCATCCGGATCAACAGATGAGAATGTACGCCGCATTTCTTTCAGGATGCGTTTTTGCATGAAATCCAGTAACTCCTGAATGCTCTTGGTACGGCTCAGAAACTTCTGAATATCCACATGAATGACATTGTACTGGTTCAGATGCTTTTTGTAATCCGGTGCCTTTGAGATCTTAAACCGGGAGAATAATTCGTCAGAATCGCAGCCCTTGCTGTAATACGCCACGAGCATATTCTCAGCAATGGATTTCCCAAAGCGGCGTGGACGGCTGACACAGATGTGCTTGTTCTCACCAAACAAACAGCTATTGGTGAATTCAATCATCATTGTTTTGTCAACATAGATTTCGGAGTTCAGTGCTGTGCCGGAAAACAAATCATTACCCGGATTCAGATAGATTCCCATATGCGTTCCGCTCCTTTCCGTTAAAATTTGATATTACTGCTATTATACCATAGGTTGAAGTAAAAAGCAAGTAGAAGATTAGAAGGTGGTTTGTGTTCAGTATGCTTGAGATAGTCATTTGGAAATGGATGCATTTGAAGACCATCTTTCTCCATATTAAGCATACCACTTTCAAAACTGATAATACATCTTTGAGTTTAGTTCGCTACGGAATCGCGCTCACTACGCAAAAAGCCGTATCGTCCAGTTTCGTCTTTTGTAAATTCAATAAGATTTGCCGTACTATAATCAACATTTGAAGGCAGTTCGTTTTCGACGATGATAATCTGATTTCCTCCGCAATGGTTGATTATGTAACGGAACAGCGACTCTCGCATTCCGGGAGTGGCAAGCTCCGTTTCATCTACCTTTTCTTTTTCCTTTAGCGACAGTATGGGAGAATCAAGGAACAGCATATGAAGCGCATACTTTCCGATGCTGTCGAGTTGCTGCATTAGGTTAAAGAGCATGATCGTGTTTAGAAATGCACGGTAGCCCTTTCCCTCGTTTTCCTTTGCTTTTCCATTTACAACAGCATCTAATGAATCAATGTCGATTCGTGCGACCGGATTATTCGGGTATCCACACTCCCTTACCATGTTCTGAAATGCATCGTTCAATGTTTTCCACAGCTCAGATGATATTTTCTTTACCGCATCAATTTCCGCTACCTTTTCCTCGCCCTCCAAAGAACGAGAGGTTAGTTCATCGTTGAATTCCTGTGTAATGAAATCGAACGCATACAGTTTATGCTGCAGCAAAAGCCAATTCTGATAGGATTCTTTGGTAGCGGTCAGCTTTGCCGCTTTCGGCTTTAATTGCTTTTCAATCAGCTCTTTGAGCTGTTGGTACTGCCCATTTAATTCTGCCGACTTCCTCTCCAATTTCTGAATCTCTGTATCAGTATCACGCTCGGCAGCCTCTAAATCCTGCACTTGCACCTTCACGCGTTCCAGTTCAATATTGATCGCTTCGGTGTATTGGACTTGCTGTTGCGGCGGCAAGTCCATATCATGGTCACAGAATGGGCATTTTGTAGGTCTTTGTACCTTTCCACGCTTTGCCTCTCCGTCAGCGATAAACCGCAGTCTTTTTATATCGGAGTCGTACTGTGTGTGTAGAATGCGAAACCGATCTCGGCGCAGCCGCATCTCGTCCAACAGGGGTGTGATTGAAAATATCTGTTCCAGCAATAGTCTACACTTTTCATTTGTCGATGCAATTGTGTTTTCAATTTCTGTTATTTCATCGAGGATGCTTTGCAGCCTCCCCTCAATATCTTCATCGCCGATCTCTTGCTTCATTTTTTGCAGTTCCGCACGTTGTTCGGTATACTCTTTGAGCTTTCCATTGAGATATGCAATAACACCTGCCTTTTGCTGCTTTCTCTGTTCTCGTTCTTTTTTACTTTCACTTGGTGCATCTTCAGCGTAGTCTTTCTCTTCAAAGAGATAAAGAAGAGACATAATGATTGCTACAGGTTTTTTGAATCCATGACTTGGATAGAAAACTGTTTCTTTTTTAAAGATGTTATCTTCATCAAGATAGAAAAATTGAAAAATCGTTCTAAGCGAGAGTGAATTTGTGTCACGAGCTTTTGTGCTTATTATCTGCGGCGTTTCTGTTAATCCCATAAGGTACAGAAGAAGTTTTGAAAAGGGCTTTGCGTCCTTCTTAGCTTTCTCAGCATAATATTCTCCCACAGGGAATTCCGGGACATCAGAGTATGTCACCTCTATTGAATTGCTGGCAACTTCCTTCTTTTTTCCTTTCCCATCTACAATCATTCGCTTGCAGCAGATTGTTTTTCCTGCGGTCGACTTGAATGTGATTTCAACCACATCATATTTAGTAACCAATTTTGAAAACGGGATTGCCGAGCCGCCAAGCATGAAATTAAGGCAGCCGAGAATGTACGACTTTCCCGTGTTCGAGGGACCGTGAACGATATTCACCCCATCCTGAAACTCAATCTTGGAAACCAGCACATTTGTGGTGCTGCCGGAGACGGTAATGTCTTTAACATAGAACCTGCTCATTGTCCTGCCCCCTTCAGCGATGATGCCGCCATTTTATTGATCTCGGATATCAGTGTCCGTTCCGACTTCCTTCCGATGGATTTTATCACTTCTGCCGCCGTTGTTCGGTATTCTATTGCATAATCGCTGTCAAGTGACCTGCTCATGCGCTCACCCTCGTCTGTAAGTCGATACACAATTCCAGAGGAAGTTGATAGAGGTTTTGCATACCCATTAAATGTTAATTCCTTCAAGACCTTCTGTACCAGCGGACGGCGAGATACAAATTCGCTGAATTTATACAAATTCTCACCATTCAGGTTATGGTCAGCTATTCCAAAAGTTTGCCCATATGTCACCATAAAATCGGCAGCGTAGATCATGTCTGCATTTTGTGGCTTTTTGAAAGCATCGATTAAAAGAATAAGGCGCAGTTCGTTTTCAAATTCGCTGTTGAATATTTTTAACACAATTATATCCACCCATCAAGTTTTTGTTTATTTACAAGCATATGACAAGCCCCCATTTTCTCGAAATTACCAACCCAGAGAGTTTCTTTGCTGATAATACTTTTTTGAGTTGTTGTATGTGAGGCTGCAGTCAAAACAGCGCCAAGCCGAGCATACCCAGAAGGATAGTCCTGATCGTAGACTTCAATTACCCCGCCATACACTTCTTCCAAAAATATGTTGAAATACTCATCGGCATTTTCGCAATAAATATCTCGTGTTCCCCTGCGGAGAAGTTCTGCATCGTAATAATAGCCTCTTTGTCTAATGAAGTGCGACTTCAATTTAGTGTGGGCATTCAAATCATCCAGTGTCAGGTCGGGTATGCTGGTCTTTTCTTGATAAACTTTGAGAAGTGCATCAACATACCTTCTCTCGCTTTCATCAATCTCATCCGGTGTTTCCGCTGACGGCAAGGGGTGTTTTTTGCTATCTTCTGTAAATCTTGTGTCGTCAGTTGGAGCCTGAACAGGAGAAATACCTGTGTTTTCATCAAGTTGGTACTCAAAGGAGATTTTTTGAGTGATTTTTTCACCCATATGTCCCTGATAGTACCTTCTTGTCCGGTTGGAACCACTTGATGGACACCAAGCATCGTATGTATCCCGTCCGACACAGTTATCTGTGATTTCTGTAAGTGTGAAAAGAAGAACGCCTAAAAGGAAAGCAGGGATATTAATGATTACCATTTCCGACAAATCCGCTTTACTGACTGTTTTGCCGTCCGGATACACACAGAAAGATTGGGTAGAAATGATGTTTTGATCTTGCTCAATTAGTTCCAACAAGGCTCTAACGAGCTTTTGATCCTTTTTTTGAGACGTATCCAAAAATTTAGACACAAATGCTGTCATCTCTCGATGACAAGCTGCATATTCGGATTTCATCCTATTCTGCAGTGCGATCCCTATTTCACACTTTACCATTTTCAGATTTCTGCTCTGACCAACCTTGCATTGCTTAAAGTTCTGAGCATCGTCACGAGATACATCGTTAAGGCTGGGCAAGGCTATATGCAAAAGATTTGTAAGTAGGTTTTCATCTGTTATCAGGTTATCAGCACCTGCGTACAGCTCACCATTTGTTGGCTTTTGTTGCGCTGCATCAACGACCAACGTAAAAAGAGTGCCTCCACATAATCTGTAATAATCCATATCTTTGCCTTTCCCGAAATTCGAGTAATTCGAGTGAAAACCCCATTGACATTCGACTGATTCGACTCCTTAATAGAAGTAGAAAGTATTTGAAATCCTCTCATTCTAATTATAGCACGAGTCCTTCAATATTTCAAGTGCTAAAATGTATGGTTTAACAACAAAAGTTTGAATTCAGTCTTATCAATCTGCATAGTGGTATACCAAACTGTCAGGGCAGTATTCCTAATCTATGATTTTTTCAAAGTCAAGGGAACGGAGCTGTGTCCAAGCACACAGCCCTCCCTAAAATTCTAAATACACATTTGCCGGATGCATACGGCAGATGGAAGTTCATACAGAACTATATCTTGTAGTAATAGGGTCAAACCATACCCACAAGCAAAGGATATAGCTGTATGTTCTCCCTTCGTATGCATCCGGCTATTTTTATGCCGCGGCGCCGATGCACACCAATAAGAAAGGCAGGAATCAACATGAAACTCGTATA
>NZ_CACWPP010000101.1 GCF_902762735.1 uncultured Ruminococcus sp. | reverse complement strand
ACTGCAAAATACCTTTATCAATGAGGAAAAACTGAGTTGATGTTATCTTTCCCCCGCCGCAGGCGGGGGAAAGATAACCGCCAACTGTATTCAATTCCCAAAATAACATTGTTTATTTTGGTGTGTCAGCGGGATAACCACATATTGCTCCCCCAATTAAACCTTGCCACAATCCATAAGGCTGCATAATCAAAATGCTGTAAAATAGAGGATTTTACATTTCAGGCAATAAAAAAACGGAAAAGTTTAGTCGGATTATCAATAAAATATTTCCATAAAGGAAAAAAAGCAATTTATGGCGGCTTTTCAGCCGTAATGTGATTGACTATATAAGTACTATATGTTATAATAAGAAAAAATAAGAATATTTGCAGAATTGATGAGACAACATTCCGCCCGCAGAAATATATCGGGAATGTCAGCCGTTTTTTCACTATCAGATCTTTTAAAGTGGTGTTATATGAACAGAATAAAAAACATAATACATGTCCTCACGATGAAGATCAATGAGGATCCTAAACGACAATGTCACATAAATGTTGCCATGTCAATAATCGTCTGTCTTTCCGCAGGCGTAATGCTTATAATGAATTTAATGAGGCATGCTGTCCTTATGACCATAACTTCGCTGGTGCTTGTGGGCGGTTTTGCCGCAACGGGCATAATGGCAGGTGTGTTAAAAAAAGTGAAGGCTTCGTCGTTGCTGATGGCGCTGATCCTTACGGGAGTGTTCACCATCTTTCCCATCTCGGGCGGCAACGAGGGATTTGCTGTACTATGGGTGCTGCTGATACCGCTGTTCAGCATAAGCCTGTTCGGTCTGAAGATAGGGCTGGGCATGAATGCTTATTTTATAGTGCTGATAACGGCGCTTTTCTACTCGCCGCTGAATAAGCACATAGTTGACCTGTATACCGACAATTTCATGCACCGCTTCCCTGTGCTTTTCCTCTCAGATTCGGTGATTGCACAGTTTATCGCGCTGAGTTCGGAGTTTTACTACAAGCTGACGCGGCTCCAGGTATACACCGATGACATGACGGGCGCTTACAACAGAAAATATTTCATCGAGATGCTGGACAGGGCTGAGATGCAGAAAGATGACCTTTGCATATCCGTCATAGATGTGAATGGTCTGAAAGAAACAAATGACTCGCTGGGACACGCGGCAGGCGATGAGATGATATGTTCTGTGCCGATATTTGCGAGAGAAGCGTTCGGCAAAGATGTTATCGTTGCGAGAACAGGCGGCGATGAATTTGCGATACTCACCTACGGCAGTAAGAAAGAGATCGAAAAGAAAGTCGAAAATATGAAGAAGCATGCCGCAGAACACAAGGGCAAACTTATAAACAACGTTTTCATGTCAGTGGGCATCGCATGCAGGAGTGAATACAAAGACCTGACACCTGAGGGTCTGTTCCAGACAGCAGACCGCTTCATGTATGAGGACAAAGCCGCCTACTACAAGCTAAAAGGGCATGACAGGCGGCACAGATAACAAAAAAACTTGGCTGTATTTTTTTACAGCCAAGTTTTTTTATATGACTATCTCTTTAGCACTCCAACTAAAAATGCGGTAAACAAAAGGATAATTGAGCGCCATACGCCAACCACCTTAAGTTCTGTATAGCCGCTGTTTTTGTGGTGTGTCAGCGGGATAACCACATTTATTTATGTCATCCCATTATTATTCGATAGTGACATCAAGCGCTCTTTCATCGAGGCATCTGGTATCCCATCTGCCCTTTATTCTGGCACATACTGCCATTTTATAAGTACCCGGTTCAAGTTCGGGCGAAAGCGCTGTGGTGGTATCGCTGTCAAGTTTGGTAAGCAGTTCCCACTTGCCTGCCTGATAAACTGCGATGCCGTACTGCTGGGCATTCTCCACCTCAGACCATGTGAGTCTGAATTTATTGTCCATCACGGTAGGTTCAACAACGGGGTACTCGGTATCGGGTGTAACAGTGATAGCCGATGTGAAGTACTTGTTCCATGTATTTTCTACCCTTGCAAGCACTGCGACCTTATATATCGCGCCCTCTTTAAGACCGCTTATCTCGTAGGAAGTGCCGTACTCATCATCAAGTTTGCGCCACTTGCCGCTGACATAGCCGCAGACTGCGTAGTTCTCAGCACCTTCGATGGCGTTCCAGCTGATGGTCACACAGCCATCGCCTGCCTCATAGGTAGGATCGGTTATAGCGGGAAGTCTGCTGATGTAGTTATCTTTATAGCTGTGACCGCACTCGGAACATGTATGGAGAGTATATCCTCTCTCAGCTGTGGTGGGTGCAGATACTTCGATAGTATAGTGATGGGATTTTTTCGGTATGACCCATGAATTTTCGGCTATCTCCTTAAAAGTGCCGTTTTCAGCCACATAGAACTTACCGTCAGAACCCTTGTAATACTCACGGTTGCCGTCAGCTTCGCAGACAGCCGCTTTAGCTTCTACCTTTTCAAAGCTGATCTCCAGCTTATCAAGGGTAACTTCCCTGACATCGGTATACTCAACATCATTAAATACAGCCTTTGCGGTATAGACGGTCTTGCCTGCCGCTTCAAATGTAGGCGCAGTCGTCTCAGCGGTGACTTCTGCATCAGCCGCAAGCTCACCGCCGCAGTTTTCGCAGATCAGCTTAGCCACTGCGGTATTATCATCTTTCCACTCCCACACCGGTTCACTGCACACATGACCCTTTGCGGGTATCACGCAGGTCTCCTTAGGCGCTTCGGTATAATTATCGCCGTCGGGCAGGTAATACTTGCCCTCTGAACCCAGCCAGCACTCGATATTTCCGTCCTCAGTGCAGGTAGGTTCTTTAGCCTCCAGCTTTTCAAGTGTAACGGCAGGTATCACCCATGCATCTTTTTCGACTGCATAGTAGTTCTCGCCGTCAAACATATAATACTTTTCATCTTCTGCGGTATAGTAAGCCGCGTTGCCCGCTTTGGTGAATGTGGGGTCAACTGCGGGAGTCTCGGTGAGCTTGACCTTTACCCAGAAGTTATCCTGTTTAATGTAAACGCCCTCGCCCTTGACCCAATCTTTCTTGGGCTTTGCGTTGAACACGCCGTCATTGATGGTAACTGTTCCCGCTGCCATTCTGCCGTCTGCGCCAACAGCGCCGTCAGTCTCACCTTTGCCGCCTTTACCGCCTGCCAGTGTGAACTTGCCGCCGTTCACGGTGATCGTGCCGTAAATGCCGTTTCCGCCTGCGCCGCCGTTTCCGCCTGCATTTGCTTCCTTATCAGCCTTTGCAGACTTTTCGTCCCTGCTCTTCGCTGTGTCCTTATTTACGGACTTTTCGGCTTTATCAGCAGTCTTTTCCTTGACGAACCTGCCGCCCTGACCGCCGTTTCCGCCTGTTGCGGTTATATCGCCGCCATAGACGGTCATCTTGCCCGAGATACCTGCGCCGCCGTTCATGCCAGCGTTGGCTTTTTTTCCGGCCTCATTATCAGCCGCCTGAGCGCCTGCACCTCCGACAGCATTGATAACGCCGCCGTAGATATTCACCGTGCCGTTTATAGCGGCAGAGCCTGCCTTTTTGCCGTCACCCTCAGCACCTGTGGCAGAGAGTTTGCCTGTGCCATTTTTCTGACAGAATATATTCAGCTCGCCCTCAGCGATATTTATGCCCTTTTTGGCAGTAAGCGTCTTGCCGTCAGCCAGAATGAGATTTGCCTTGCCTTTAACGGTTATGACAGAATTTACAGCAACATCGCTGTCAACGATATACCAGCCGTCTGCAAGTTCAGCCGTACTCTCGGTCATCGGAACAACTTTTGTCTGCTCTTTAACAGCGCCGCCCTCGCCTACATAGCTGACAGCATCTGCCGATGCTACAACTGCGGGCACATCGGCAGCAGTATCCGCCTCAGCAGCCGACACCGCAGTAACTGCACCTGCAACGCACAGAACTGCCAGCACACCCGCAAAAGTTCTTTTCAATATATTATGTTTCATTGTTGGACCTCCTATAAATACCATTCAACAAAACTACTCTTTATCAGTATAGCACATTAGTTTTACTTTGTCAATAAATCTGCTTTTATTTTAGCAAATATGGCTATCTTCTTATTAAAAAAGTTTGAGCTGAGCGATCTTCCGCAAAAAGATCGGCGGCTTCCGAAGAAACCGCCGATGATATTAGTTATCGTTAATGTGCTTTTTGTGAATTACTTTACAGTAACGTCAAATGCGTGTGCAGGAGCCTGAGCAGTTACCCACTGACCGTTGATCTTAGCAACAACAGCTACCTTGTAAGTGCCGTTTGCTACCTGAGGAGAGGTCCATGTGGTGATGCTGCCGTCCAGCTGCTTCTTAACTACCCACTTGTTAGCCTGGAATACTGCGATAGCGTACTTCTGTGCGCCGGGAACTGCCGACCACTTAAAGCCTATCTTGTTGTCCTTAACTCTGGTCTCAACAGTAGGATACGGATCAACTGCTGCATTAGGAGTTACGGTGACAGCGTTGGAGTAATCCTCGTTCCACTTGCCGTCGATCCTTGCGATAACGGCTACCTTGTAGTTTGTGCCTGCCTTGAGGTTCTTAACTACGTAAGAAGTGCCGAAGCCTTCGCCCAGTTTTGTCCACTCGCCGTCAACGTAGCCAACTACGGCATACTTGTCAGCACCGCTAACTTCTGTCCATGTCAGCTTAACAGAGCTGTCGCCCTTCTCAAAGCTGATCTCAGGAGTCTTGCTCTCGTTAGGAGTTACGGTTATAGCGTTGGAGAAGTCCATGTTCCACTCGCCGTCGATCATAGCGATGATAGCTACCTTGTAGTTTGTACCTGCCTTGAGGTCATTCAGTACATAAGATGTGCCAAAGCCCTGATCCAGCAGTTTCCAATTGCCGTTTACATAGCCTGCGATGCCGTACTTATCTGCGCCCTTAACGGTTGTCCAGATCAGCTTAACACAGCCATCGCCCTTTTCGTAGCTTATCTCGGGAGCATTGTTCTGAACGTCGTTCAGTTTCATAACTGCGGTATAAGTTACGCCGTCAACTGTTGCAACTGCGGTGAATGTTGTAACGCCGTCTGCATATACGGAAGATACTTCAGCCTCAAAAGTCTCGTCCTTGCCGCACGCTGTGCAGGTCTTGTGCATTGTAGCTGCATAGCCGTCCTCGGTAGGAGTCCAATCCCAGCTGGGTACGCCGTAAACATGCTCGGTCATAGAAATGTTTGCAACTTCCTTCTCGACCTTTGCTAAGTTTTCATTCTCAAACTCTGCATAGTAAGTGGTGATACCCATGCTTGTGCAGGAAGGTTCCTTAGTTACCTTAGAAGTGGTCTTTGCAGTCTCGGTTATAGCGTCCTCAACTGAGCCGTTGATGCAAGGTCTGGTAACAGTTACCTCGCTGAAATCTTCTGACCATACAGCTGTCTGCTCGCCGTAATCAGGATTGATGGTATTCAGCTCAACAGTCTTGGTCTTGGTCTCGAATGCTTCATTGGTGAATGTTGCGGTGTAAACGCCTTCACCTTTTTCCTTAACGGTAGGCTCAACAGTGACCTTGTATTCAACTGTTGCTTCCTCAGTCTGAACTTCGTCTTCGCAGTTTACGCACTTGCGGGTAGCTGTTACCTTGTAGCCGCCGTCTATCTCTTCCCATACGTAGGAAACATCGCCGTAAACATGTTCAGCCATAGAAGTCTCAACAGTCTTGACATCTGTTACTTCCTTGCCGTCGATGGTAGCTACTGCTGTGTAGGTTATAAGACCGGGCTTTGTGCAGGTCGCTTTTTCCTCAGTAATTTTTATCTCAGCAAGATTTGCCTCATACAAAGTCTCTTCGTGATCTTCGCACTTAGCATATGCTACTGCGCTGTCCAGACCGTCCCAGATCCATGTGATCTTCCAGTTGTGACCTGTTGCAGGAACATCTATCTCCTTGTCAGCTGTGTAAGTCTCACCATCAAAATCTACCGATGCGTGGAATATATACTTGCCGGGCTCAGTGCATGTAGGCTCTTTAACAACTTCTCTTGTTACATTTGCCTGAATATCCTGCTGGTCATCATTTTCTTCACAGTAGAACACTGCTGTTGCGGTGCGCTTTACTTCGTCCCACTGCCATTCAGGTTCGCCGTAGGTATGACCTGTTGCTTCAACATCTGCAACAACCTTAGTCTGGGTCTCAAATCTGTCGTCATCGAAAGTAGCAGTATAGGTGGTCTCGCCTTTTTCAGTGCAATTCGGCTCCTTTGTCTGCTGACCGATTGTGTTAACAGTCATTTTGAAAGCGTCGTCCTCACCACCGTTGATGCAAGGCAGAATAGCTGTCACGGTACTGTTATCCTCAGACCATTCATAAGTAGGTTCGCCGTAAATAGGCTCCAGCGAGTCGATAGTAACTGTCTTGGTCTGGGTCTCAAAGTTCTCGTTATCGGAGAATGTTGCGGTGTAAACGCCCTCGCCGGGTTCTCTAACAGTAGGTGCTTTGATTTCTTTATACTCGACATTAGCATTCTCTGTCTCAATGTGGTTTTCATCATTTTCGCAGATACGCTTTGCAGTGCAGGTCATGCTGCCTGTTGTTGGATCCTCGACCCAATCATATGTAGCTGTGCCCCATTTGTGACCTGTTGCAGGATCGGTACCAACTGTCCTGGTATCTGTAAAGGTTTCACCTTCATAAACAACGGTTGCTGTGTAAGTGATATATCCGTCTTTTTCGCAGGTAGCCTTAGTCTCGACCTTTGTTACATCAGCCGCGATCGAATCTCTCGCATCGGTCTCCTTGTTTCTCAGGATCGCCAATACTTCAAAGTCTCTGACATCATCATCTATCCAGTGCCACTTTACAACTTCCCAGTTATTTGTTTCAGGATCCTGAGGATCTTCAGGGTCCTGAGGATCTTCATTTTCCTGAGGAATATCATCAACTTCATCAGCACTTGCTACGATAGCAGAATTTCCCGACCATAAACCTCCTACGTTTGCGGGAACAGCGCCCGCTACCAGTGTCAGTGCCATCATTCCGGAAACTATCTTCTTCCAGCTCTTGTTTTCAGTCATTGTCTTTTTCCTCCTTGAAAAAATTTTAAATTTCATAAAGCGTACCTTTTTATCATCACGGTTTGTACGCCTGTGATACCGTTGTCTTGGTAAAGGACTGCCATGAACCATTCATCTGCATTGGTGTAAGTAAACAAAATTTTTCCAAATCAGTGATGGTAAATAGCACCTTTAACTCTGTGAGTATCATTGTATCACATATTCATAAATATGTCAATAGTTTTTTCATATAATTTTATAATTTAATCAATGTTTCCTAATATGATTTAATAAATTAATCAAAAGTAGTTTTATATGTACTATATATGGTATATTTATGTATTTATATTCTATATATAGTTTTCAGAAGATCATCTCGCACTATATTTGTTAACAAATCAAATAAAAACTGACCATAAAAAATCAGCTTTGCACCGCTGTGGAGGCAAAGCTGTTCTGACGAACCTTTATTTTGATGTTTTTTCTTCGGGCGGCTGTGCGGGCTTCTGTTCAGACAAGCCGAGAAGTCTGCCGAAAAGTATTATAAACAAACTCCCAATTTTGATGTGTATTGCTGATGATACAAAATGTGGTTATCCCGCTGATACACCAAAATAAACGATGTTATATCGGGAATTGAATACAGTTGGCGGTTATCTTTCCCCCGCCTACGGCGGGGGAAAGATAACATCAACTCAGTTTTTCCTCATTGATAAGGGTATTTTGCAGTGGTGTGCTAAAGGGATAACCACAAAACAAAAAACATCTGCCTTCAAACGAAAGCAGATGTTATTTTTTTACAAGAAGCTCATTGTCAGCTCAGCTCATTAATATTTCTTACGATTATATCGTGCAGGAGTTCCACATCATAGTCACCTATAATGGGTTCAAGGTGTGAACCGCCCACGCCCGAGTCATCTGTCAGGAAAACATAGCTGCTGTTGGTGCATATCGCAAGCGCTCTGCCGAAGAGTTCGGTATCTCTGTCGCTGTTAGATGCCACCACAGGCACTAAATGTATGCCCTTTTCAGAGGCACTCTTTACCGCGTTAAGTATGACATCTTCCTTATCTTCATGGGGAGGCGCATCAAATATAAGGAAAGCTATCTTGTTCGTATCGGCGCTCCAGCTGTCGCCTGTCATTGTCTCATCAAGCACTTCTGCCACTGCTTCGGGGAAATCTCCTCCGCCTGAGGCATATTCTTCATTCAGCTGTTTCTGAACTTCCTTTACATCTTTTGTGAAAGGACTGCACTTTGTAACATAGTCATCGCCCTTATCGCGGTAGAAGTTTACCGAGAAAGAAATGTTTTCATTACCGACTTCTTCTGCGATAGATGAGAAATCCTTTTGCAGGTAAGAGATCTCATCGCCCATCGAACCTGTTGTATCGAGGATGAACATGACTTCCGTATCACCATACTTCTGACCCTCACCGTCAGTTTTGAACTCCACCGACTTTGTAACATCGCTGTCCTCTCTGCCCTGACCGTCTGCGGCATCTTTTTCAGCCGCCGCTTTCACGGGTGAAGTCTGACTGCCGTATCTGACCTCAGCGGGGCTGTCCTTTGCGCCGTAGAACAGGTATGCTTTACCGTTCTTATCGGTCTTTGCGCACCAGATAACATCGCCGTCAGCCGAAAGCAGTTCAGCCTTTTCGTTGGGAACAGCGCCCGCATCATTACTGATGGTGACTTCTATCCTGTTCACGGGGTCAATGCCGTAGGCGGGGAAAGTCACACTGCCGTTGTTTACCAGATTAGTGAAAAATCCCCAGTTTTCATTGTCGTTCCACTCGCCTGCTGTCAGCACGAAAGGCTCTGAGGTATCTATGGGGACTTCGGGTACTGTCATCGGTTCGTCGCCTGGTGCAGTTTCTTCCGACATTTCTGCCATATCAGCCTTTAATGCCGCACGCACCTCACCGCCGTCGGTTTCGGCATCAGTATCAGCCATCGCTTCTTCAACTGTGTTTATCTCCATCGAGTACTCACCTGCCGTGTCGTCAGCTGTCTCGCCCTTGACATCTGCGGCAGTCTCCTCTGCGGGTGCTTCTGCGGACTTTTCTGCTGCTGCGGTCATCTTTTCCGCCGCATCGGCAGTTCCGTTTTTTTCCGTGCCGCCGTCAGAAGCATTTCCACATGCTGTGAACATGCCTGCTGTCAATGCAACGGTCAGTATAAATATCAGTTTTTTCTTTAAAATATTCTTTTTCATAGTGAAAGCCTCCTCGCTTAAATTTCTGTTGTATTATATACGTTTCGGGCGAATGATTTTTATGGCGTTTTTTCATGTTATCTTCCACATATTTTCAATCGGAGATTTGTTGAACTTCCACAGTAAAGCGAGTGAGCTTCGCCAAGTATAGCTCTCAGCTTGCGGCGCGTGACAGGCGAAACGGCAAAGCAAAAAGCTGTACCCACATCTCGGGTACAGCTTGTCAGAGGTCAGTTATCGAAATTCCTGCGCCTGTTTTTTTCGGGGTGTTTCTCGTAGTATTCTTCCTTATCTTTATACATCTCTTCATCGGCTGACTGCATAGCCGCATTCACATCATAGCCGCCCGTGCAGTATGCCGTGCCGACAGCAAAGCTGACATCAGAGGTATTTTCAGCCATGACGCGAAGCTGTTCCGCAAGTCCTTCCAGCTTTTCCTCAGCTATCTCGGGGCAAAGCACAACAAATTCATCGCCGCCCGCACGGTATATCTCATAGTCGCCAAAAACTATTTTCAGCAGTGCCGCCGCCCTGACAAGCAGTTTATCGCCTGCTTCATGTCCATGTTCATCATTGACCGTTTTAAGCCCGTTCAGGTCGGCAAAGACCACACCCATCGCCGAAGGCTTCTGCTTTTCGCCCGAAGCCAGCTTTTCCATATATTCGTCCATAGCGTTGCGGTTGTTGACCTGTGTAAGCGCATCTATCCAGCTTTTTTCCTCAAGCCGCGACACTATCTGATGGTTAGCTATCACCGCCGCTATGACAAAGGAAGTCATTTCCAGCGTTTCCTTTATTTTCAGCATCTTGGTGGTATCAAAATTTGCCGCCCATATAAATCCCACCAGTGCCTGATTTGAACGCACACCATACAGAACTATGCTCTCAACACCATATCCCGCCAGCGAATCATACCACGCAGGGTCACGTTCCCTCAGCAAGCTCAGATCGTCCAACAGCAGGCTGTCACTGTTTGCCAGTACTTTTTCCCATGCGCAGGCACATTCATAGGGTGTGCGCCCCATGCTTTTCGCGATGCTGTCCATAATAGCTTTATTCAGACCGTTCTCGTTTATAAGCTCACACTGCTGCTTGCTGCGGTCAACTGTACAAAGCGTGCAAAGCTGTGCCCCGCATACCTTCCTGATCTCGCGGACCGTATCTGCCATAGCCTGATAAAAATCCTGCGTTTCGTGTAGTTTTACAGTTATATTCATTACCGATTCTGAGATCTCGGACGAATGTTTTGACATAGAATCCGAATCGACCTGCTGTGAATATGTCATAACATACAGACAGTATACCGTCTGCACAGTACCCTCCTGCCTGTTCGCCAGAACTTCTTCCGAGACAGTTCCCGGCTCGGTCACGGGCATGTAAAAGCCTTTCAGCCAGTAGCCGTGTGCGTTCACATAAGAATACAGCGGCTGACCCGTACTTCCGCACCTGTACACATAATCCTCAAAATTTATATCTGTCCAGTATGACCTGTACGGTATGCCCGGATAAAATTTCGGCGCATCGGGTCTGCGGGTGAGTACGCCTTTGTTCTGCCTGTTGACTGCCATCAGCCTTATCTCGCTGTAACTTCCGTCGGGCAGAATATCGAACGAAAAAACACTTGCCAGTCCCTCAACATTTTCTATCCATGTCTGAAAATCCACAAATTATACCTCCTTCCGCAGAAATTCCCTGCGGATCATTTCATCGGTCAATTATTTCCTGATACAGCTGTCCGTTCATCATATCTCTTATAACAAACGGCAGAACGACTTTTATTCACAATTATTATACAATATTTCACCTAAAATTGCAACAGCATCTTACACTTTTATAAATTGTGATTATCCCGCTGATACACCACAAAAACAGCGGCTATACAGAACTTAGGGTTCTTGGCGTATGGCGCTCAATTATCCTTTTGTTCACCGCATTTTTAGTTGGTGTGCTAAAGGG
>NZ_CACWPP010000100.1 GCF_902762735.1 uncultured Ruminococcus sp. | reverse complement strand
TGATTCTCGGCAAGCACGGCATCCGTAATGATAACGGCGGACTCGTCAGCGACCTCAGCTTTCGCTTTCTTACTCATTCGCATCACCTCTTTTCGGTTTGGATTATCGCAGGATTTGATTTAACCCCACGATAATATTATAGCAAATTTCGGAGCGATCTGTCTATTCGCAGGGCGCATGAACTTTGTGCGCCATTAGAGTTTTCGAGTTCGTCAAGTTGTTATGGGGAAAATGAAAAAAGCTGCGGAGCGGAGAACGCTCACACAGCTTGTGGGGTTATTCAGTTTTATATAGTGAGAGAATTGCTACAAAGATAAAACAAAAATTATTGATTCACAGAGGCATATAAATCACCCAAGCGGAACAAACAATTCCAGATCTTCGACCGCATCAACGGAGTTCTCGTAAACCTTCGTACACTCTCGGTCTGTGTATTTATCGGCAACATAATCATCGGTAAATATGTAAAACGAGTATCCTTTAGGAATGCTGTACTCGATGGTCTGCTCCTTATCGGTATCGGGAGCGTATGTCACCTTGATATTTCTGCACTGAGCCGGATCACCGGCAGCCGCTGCATAGACCTTAGCTTCTTCGCTTTCAAACGGATTTGGGAAATCTACGTTATAGGAGTACTTATAACGATAATAGGTCTGTGTGTGACCATCGGGGTAAAATACGGAAGTTTCAAGCTCCAGCAGTTTTTTATTATCCTTATCAAAGGTATATTTGGTGCGGATTCCCATTCCTTCTTCATACTCTACGCCGAATCCGTTCAGGCTAAAGTCAAATTGTTCTTTTCCGGTAGATTCCGTTACAGCAACAAAATGCTGATCGGAAGTGGTCTCGATCAATTTTTCTTCATCGGGGAGGAAGAATAACTCGAAATAAGTAAAATTATCAATTCCGTCGGGTCCGAAAAGTACCGGATCAATTTCCCGCTCTCCATCATTTTCAATTTGAAAGAAAGAGAACTCATCATCATAATAATAAATCGTTCCATTGTCAAATTGCTGACACAGTTTATCGTTATCCCAATATCGTGAAGCATAATACACAGGCTCACCGTCTTCATATACGTAATAATCCGATTTATAGTTTTCACCGTCAGCCTTTAATCTCTCAAGGCTGTTATAAGCTGCATATTCATCGAATGCCGCCTGATCGGCAGTTGTGACGGTATTTGCCGGAGCATCTGCACTCGAACTTGTACTTGTCGGATCATCGGAGCTTGTACTCTTTTTTTCTTCATCGAATGCCGCCTGATCGGCAGTTGTGGCGGTATTTGCCGGAGCATCTGAACTCGCACTTGTACTTGTCGGATTATCGGAGCTTGTACTCTTTTTATCGGAGCAGCCGCTTAAAGCACATAAAGCAAGGGCTAAAAGAACGAGCGATAGTAAAGTTGATCTTGACTTCATAATATCTTACTCCTTTCAAAAATCAATTCTGTCAGATTAATGCTGTTATATGTTAATCAGTTGGGCAAGTTTTGATTTACACAAGCAAATCGAATGCTTTACACTTATATTATACCACAAAAAGAAGAGCTTGGCACTACCTTTCAGGTCTGTGCCGGGCTCTTTTTCTTTGTTGGGGCTGCAACAGCCTCCTTGTCGGTTCATATAACGGGGTATATCACTTTACAGTGACAGTCACACCATTCCAGATGGCGTTGGTGAGGTCCCACTTGCCGTTCACCTTTGCGGCGATGACGACATTATATGTCCTGCCGGGCAGGAGGTTCTTCGGGGAAGTATACACCGTATCCGTGATGTTCTGATCCTGTATCCTCCACTTGTTCGCCATGAATACAGCTACGCCGTATTTCTCGGCACCTTCCACCTTATCCCACTTGAACCTTACCTGATGGTCTTTAGTGTTGTATTCCACCTGTATATTGGTGGGATAGGTGAGCGCCTCAGGCGTAAAGGAGCCGATGCGCCTGTAAGTGTTTTTGCCGCTGTTTCTGATGACTGCGAATTCTCCGTCACCGCTGACTACCTTCGACAGAGCATTGGCATTGACCCAGCCCTTGCCGTTGCTGAGCTTTGCCGTTTCGGGGATAGTTCTGATATTCTCCCCGAGAACAAGGGTATTCAGGCTGTTGCATTTATAGAACATATTATCCGAATTTGTTATACTGCCTGCATCGAAACTGCTGAGGTCAAGCTCGGTAAGAGCGTAACAGTAATGGAACATATATGCCGTGCTATCGACTTTGCTTGTATCAAAACCGCTGAGGTCAAGGCTTTTCAGGGCACGGCAGTCGTTGAACATACCGCTCATCGACTTTACCCTGCTTGTATCAAAACTGCTGAGATCGACGGTTTCCAGGCTGTGGCAGACCAAGAACATACTCTTCATATTCGTGACATTGCTTGTATCAAAATTGCTGAGGTCAAGCTCGGTCAGGGCGAAACAGCCGGAGAACATACTGCTCATATTTGTAACATTGTGGGTATCAAAACCGCTCACATCAATAGCGGTCAGACGGGTGCAAGTGTCGAACATATAGCTCATATCCGTGACCTTGCTTGTATCAAAGCCGCTCACATCAATAGCGGTCAGACTGGTGCAAGTGTAGAACATATAGCTCATATCCGTGACATTGTGCGTATCAAACCCGCTCACATCCAGCGAGGGCAGCTGCCGGCAGACCCCGAACATACTCTTCATATCCGTGACATTGCCCGTGTCAAAACGGCTCACATCCAGCGAAGTCAGCTGCCGGCAATCCTCGAACATACTCCTCATATCCGTGACATTGCTTGTGTCAAAGCCGCTTAGATCCAGCGAAGTCAGACTGTAACAGACATTGAACATATAGCTCATATCCGTGACACTGCTCGTGTCAAAACGGCTCACATCAAGGCTTTTCAGACCAATGCAGCTTTGGAACATACCATGCATATCAGTTACACTGCCCGTATCAAAACTGCTGAGATCAAGTTTCGTCAGTCTGGGACACACCGAGAACATATAGCTCATATCCGTGACTTTGCTCGTATCCGCTTTGGAAAGGTCGATGGCAGTACAGCTTGTATACTCCTGAAACAGCCTGGAGCAGTTTGCGGGCAGGACTGTGCCCTCTTTTGCGATGATCTTCTTTACTTCCGTCTTGGAACTGAAATATGCTATCTCATCACGATCTACTTTGCCTTCGAGAGTCAGCACCCCCGTGCTTGCGTCAAAAGAATAGCAAGCGTCGGAAGCCTCAGCCGCCTGTGCGTGAATGGTCTGCGTTACAGCGGGTGCGCCATAGCCGAGAGTTCCCCCGACGATACATAACGACATCACTACTGCCAATACTTTCTTTATCTGCATATTTATGTCCTCCGTATAGTTTATATTTTGGTGCGATAATATACTATCATAACCTATATATATTATAACACTCACCTAAGCCGCTGTCAATATTCCGGACATATTTTCCGACAGTATAAAAAACTCACCCGCCTCTTCCGAGACGGGCGGATAATATCAGCTCAATGCTTTTGATGCCGCTGACCGGACTTGAACCGGTACGCTGTCGCCAGCGAGGGATTTTCGTACTACTCTATGTTACCATAGCCACACGAAAGTGTGTTGTAGTCTGGACTTGGTCTTTACCATATCCTTTCGGACTCAGGTAGTCGGTGTAAAGTCTCTACACTCACCCGAATGGGTTAGCACGGCGTTCTGTTTGTGCCTTCGCCGTTTTAGCCGACTTCTACTCCACAGATTTCTCTGTGGGCACTCTCTGCGGATAACCCGCAGACTCATATTTCTATGAGTACAAACATCAAAGTCCCTTGTGTCTGCCTATTCCACCACAGCGGCTTACCTATATATTATAGCACAACTGTGAAGAAATGTCAAGCAGAAATTTACAGAAACATGATAATTATGAAATATTCTTATGTGATTATCCCGCTGACACACCACAAAAACAGCGGCTATACAGAACTTAAGGTTCTTGGCGTTGGGCGCTCAATTATCCTTTTGTTCACCGCATTTTAGTTGGTGTGCTAAAGGGATAGTCATATTATGAAAAGAACCCGCTGCTGACTGATAGCGGCGGGGTCTTTTGCAGTGTGTGACACTTAGGGAAGTTACTTTTTCAGCACTTCTTCGATCTTTGCAAGCTCTTCTGCGGTAAATTCGAGATTTTCGATGGCTTTTACATTATCTTTGATCTGCTGAGGCTTGCTTGCACCGCAGAGGACGGTAGCAACAGCCTTATTGTTCAGCAGCCATGCGACAGCCATCTGCGAGAGTTTCTGACCACGCGCGGCGGCGATGTCATTGAGCGCATTTAGCTTTTCCACCATTTCGGGAGTAAGCTGACTGCCTATCCATGTATTGCCCCTGCCAATACGGCTGTCTTGGGGGATACCTTTTAAATAGCGGTCTGTCAGGAAGCCCTGATAGAGCGGCGAGAACACAGCCAGACCCACACCGTTATCAATGCAGCAGCTGTCAAGCCCATCATCTTCCACCCAGCGGTTGAGCATTGAGTAGCTGGGCTGGTTGACGATAAAAGGCGTTTTCAGCTCACGGAAAATCGCCGCTATCTCCTCTGTCTGTGCCTTGTTGTAGTTTGAGATGCCGACGTACAGCGCTTTGCCATGTTTTACAGCATTATCCAGCGCAAGCGCGGTCTCTTCGAGCGGTGTTTCGGGGTCAAAAACGTGGTGATAGAAAATATCCACATAATCAAGACCCATACGTTTAAGGCTCTGGTCAAGGGAAGCTGTGAGGTACTTGCGCGAGCCGTTTCTGTCACCGTATGGACCGTCCCACATCTCATAGCCTGCTTTGGTGGAGATGACAAGTTCATCACGGTAAGCCCGCAGACCATTATCAAGCACCCTGCCGAAATTTTCCTCCGCCGAGCCGTTATAGGGATGTCCGTAGTTATTGGCGAGATCAAAGTGAGTAATACCGAGATCAAAAGCCGTGCGGCACATCTCCTCAACATTAGCAAAGCTGTTGCCATAACCGAAATTCTGCCACAGCCCCAGCGATACAGCGGGAAGTTTCAGCCCGCTCCTGCCGCAGCGGTTATAGATCATCTTTTCATAGCGACGTTCATTTGCAGTATACATTTTAAAATATCTCCCTTCATTTTTACATCACGTTCACATAAGAAATGATAGCATATTTCGCATCAAATTGGAATTGACTATGCTATCATTTATTTAACCTATCCTATAATTAAATATTTGGCGTGACCATTATCTCTTTATCATTGAAAGTGACCCTGTATCTGCCGTCGCCAAGTTTAAGACTTTCACACTTAGCAGACGTTATACGTTCAAGCTTTGAGTTGAGCTTTATCTGCATATCAGCGCTGTCAACTGACAGCTCGGTACAGCCGTTCAGCCCTCCGAAAGCGTATGCTTTATCGCCTGCCGCAGTCAGGTTCATCGACAGATTTCTCATATCCACCTTACTGCTCCCCCACAGCGAACCCAGCACTGTCATTTTATCCGATCTGACATCAGACACGAAGTTTGAATTGTACAGCTCGATATTAGCTTCGCCGATAAGCGAACCTACGCATGTGATCTCCTTGCCGCCTGCAACTGTTTTGAAGCTCATGCCATGCATTCTGAGTTCAGCATCGCCGTCACAGCTGCCGATGAGAACGCCCTTAGCGAGAGTGACGTTAATATCAATGCCGCAGTTGCGTATATCAAGGTCAGCAGGACCGCTGAGCGCCCCTATTACAACACCGTTATTGCCATTGACATCAAAGCTGAACACACCGCGATGGATGTCTATCTCGCCGCCAAGTCCCGAACCTATACAAGTACCTTTCTCACCGTAAGCGTTGATATGATACTCTACATCTGCTCCGAAAGAGATCCTGCCGTGACGCATATCATTATGACCGCCGATACCGTAATAGTTTGAAGTATTGACGTTTATCTCCAGTGCCCCCAGCCCCGTGAAAGACAGCTCAGAGCTTTCAGGCACGAGGATACCTCCTTTTTCCAGCTTACAGTCGCCAAAAACAGACAGTTCGACCCGACAATTATCGCCGAGACAAATACACGGACGATTTTTACTGTTGGCAAGATGAGCGTTTTCAAGCGTCAGTCTGCCCTTAAATCCGTTGTCTATCTCAATATTTACATCGGAATCGAGCGACGATTCTCCCACAAGCGTAATATCGCTGACATTCTCACCGGGCATTATGCGCAGGCATTTATAACCGTATTTCTGGAGCTTTTCAAGAAGTATGCGCTCGCTGCCATCAACTTTATAGACATGAGTTTCCTTGCCGTCTATACGCTGCTGCTGAAAGCGTCTTATCTCCTGCTTTATTTCATATGGTATCTCAGTCACAATTTCGGCAGAGGGGCGGGCAGTGTAGAAGCCCTGTATCAGGTCAACTCCCATCAGTATGACTGTTTTCAGCTCCATACCGTTCTCTACGCCCTCAGCCAGTGCAAGTATATTATTATCGTGGCAGAACTCGATTATATCCCTTACAAAATGCCGCTTTTTCGCATCAACATTTATCTCGCTGAGCAGTGAGCGGTCTATCTTGACAAAGTTCGGCGTATACCTCAGCAGGTTGCTGATATTAGAATATCCTGTGCCATAGTCATCGACCGCTATCTTCACATTAAGGCTGCCGTACCTGTCTTTTAGGACAGTCAGCTGACCCTCATCCGCCTCAGCACTCTCGGTAAGCTCCACCACCGTGCAGTCCGAATACTTTCTAAGCAGTTCGCTTATCTTTTCCACATCAGCATCACCGAGCCTGACATCGGGTATACTATATTATAAAGATCGCTCTGCCGCCCAGTTCTTCCCTCATTTTTCCGATAAGCCCCAGAACATTTATGAAAGTTGCGCGTTCAATATCCTCCAGCCTGTCATTCAGCGCCGCGTATTTCAATATATGAAAAGGCGTGATCTTCGGGTCGCCCGCCGAACGCATCAGCGCCTCATAAGAAAACACCTCACCGTTGAGCGCACTTACTATCGGCTGAAAATGGTATTTCAGCAGATTGCCGTCTATTATCTCTTCAACCTTTTTAAACTCCTGCTTTTCCTCTTCTGTCAGACAAGCTATGCGCCTGCTTCTGAGAGCATCTCTGTTCTGCTTATCAACACCCAGCATTCTGTCGCCCAGCCGAAAAAATGCAGTTTTCAGACCGTCTGTCCCGTCACAGTCAAGCTGTGACAACGCTTTATCTATAACACCAGCCAGCTCCTCATATGTACTGACATAAGAAAGTTTTTCGGCAAGCATAGTCATCACTTGTATTTCCTTCTTATCCACCCTGACTCCTCCTCACTATGCAAATAGAGATAATGATTTATTATATTTTAACAGATATTTACCGTCAAGTCAATAGTATTTTTCCAAATTTAATAAATACAGGGTAACATTCATGCGCAAAAAATGGTATGTTTTCTCATATTTTGTCACAAAGTCCGGAAATTGTACATAAAATGGTACTGTTACTGCCTAAACACATTATTTTCGGGAAAAGTTCACAAAGTTATCAGATCGCGATTTTGATTATCGCTAAAAATTGGGAGTTAATTTCTTAACATTTGTTTAAATATACAAAAATCTCCGATACTACTTGACGAGGGCGGCAAAGTATGATAAAATACCAAAACGAAAGAAGTGTAAGTAAAATTGCGAGAATTTGAACTTGTATTAACCGAAGCGACAAGGCAGAACGGCGGTTAGGAAGGAGAGGTTCAGTATGGTAAAGAATGAAGTTATGATGAAGTATTCAGGTGTGGATCCCAGCTGTTTCAGGCGCGGAAAACTGCGTATACACGCTGAAAAAGCTGATGAGCTGAAGGGCATCACCGAGATCTACATGCGGGCACTCGGGGAGAACGGTGCGTGGGATCTCGCGACGAAGAGTCTTGAAAAGAGTAATGTGAAAATAGTTGATTTTAAATACAACGGAACTATCGCATTCATGCATGAGATCTCAAAACTGCGCTTCCCTGCCAGGTACAGCATCAGCACCGAATGGGACATCTGATTTATCAGAAATTGCGTATGTCAAAATAATTTCTTAAAAATAATGAGGGAAGCCGAATGACTTCCCTCTTATTTTTTATCCTGCGATAAAGCATTCAGTTCACGTGCGCTCCGAATCATCATCATCACAGATATTATCAGAACCGTCAAAGTGACTGCCCCGCCCATAAGGGCGTTCATAAGCCTGCGGAAATATCGCTCGTTATCGCCGCTGAAAGTGGCAAGCATAGAAGTCTGCAAAGAGAACATCGACATCACCGCGCCGACAAAAGACATGTCTTTAGCCGCCGTAAGGATGCGGTTTTTCGATTTTCTGAACTTCACCATGTTCACAGCGGCGAGATTGAACATATAAAAGGTATACGCCGCCGAAAGTATGACCAGCGTTTTTGAATACTGGTCTGCGCGGTCATATACCACCATTTGTACTGCCATGCCCGCCATAGCCGCATTCATCGCAAAAAGCATTATACCGCAGCTGCGGTAGGCTTTGATACGCGAACTTTCACTGCTGTCGGAACAGCGGTCGTTTCTAAGAAGCACAAAGCGTATCAGCGCAAATATAAGATAATAAACGCCTACCGAAATAAGCCACGCCGAATGATAATAAAGTCCCGATGACCATTTGAGAACAGCATAGAACAAATTCATGCACAGCCCCGATCTCAGCGAAACTTCTGCGCGGAAGTCTTTTTCTTCGAGCCAGCGCCTTGTTGTTTCATGGGCGCGCATTTTCGACTTTATGATGCGTACCAAAGCCAACTCATCGCCTGTGACAAGCTGTTTTGCGCGGCGCAACATCGGCTTGAGATTTATCACGGTCGTCGCCAGCGCATAGGACGAAAGCAGATAGGCGAAAACAGAGATCGGGTCTGCGGGCGGCAGTTTTTTCAGCGCAAAAACAGTGAGGATAAGGGCTGATATATCGGTGATGACAATGTATTTGTAACGCAGTCTGAAAATTCTGCCGAAATTTTTCATGCCCCGCCTTTCAGTTCATCGGACAGGCGGATTATCTCAGGCGCATTTTTCTCGCGCATGGCTTTAAGCACTCTGTCGTAGACAGGCTTTGCCGCCGCTATCATCGGCAGACCTGTCAGCCCCAGCAAAACGCCCAAAACATAGTGATGCCAGACCATAAAACAGCACATACAAAGCCCGAAGACCAGCGTTCCGACTATCCCCAGCACCAGTCCCGCGACCTGTGCGGCACTTTCACAGGAGGAGTCTAATCTGCGCAGACGAGCCATTTTCTCTTCCTGCGCAGATCTTGGCGTGGGCTGATATTTCTCGCGTATCCTGTCTATCTCAGCCTGTCTGCCTGCTGAATAATTATAGCTGAATTTCTCATTCATGGTGATCTTCCTTTCTTATCGTGACGGTAAAGGTACTGCCCTTGCCGACCTCTGATGTTACATCTATCTCACTGCCTGTTATGTCGATTATCCGCTTCACCAGCGCCAGTCCCAGACCATTCCCGCGTGCGGCGTGGGAAGTGTCGCCCTGATAGAATTTATCGAAAATATGCCTGCCTGTTTCGGGGTCGATACCGCAGCCTGTGTCGCTTACACTGACTATGGCGCACTCAGAGTTCTGTTTTACACTGATGCTGACTTTGCCGCCGCTTTCAGTGAATTTTATGGCGTTGGAGAACAGATTGTTCCAGACAAGGCTGAACAGTTCGCTGTCTGCGGTGATGATAACACCGTCCTCTATATCGGTGTCGATGTCGATGGACTTTTCCTCCCAGCGCTCCTCAAAACCCAGCAGGCACTCACAGACCTGTTCACTCAGGTCAAACGGCTTGCTTTCGGGGAATATCTGCTGATTTTCCAGCTTGTTCAGTTTAAGGATATTGGTTATCAGTGCCGCCAGACGCTTTGTCGCATCGTTTATGGCGCGGGCGTATAAGATGCGGTCTTCCTCAGACAAGTCGGGTGAACCGAGCAGCGCGGCATAGTTTTGGATAACAGCGAGAGGTGTTTTCATCTCGTGAGAAACATTTGATACGAAATCTGTCCTCAGCGTTTCGACACTGCCAAGTTCTGCCGCCATTTTGTTGATATAAGCGACTATCTCGTTATACTCTGCCATGCCCGACATAACGCCAACAGGCTCGACACGGGCGGTAAAATCGCCGCCTGCTATCTTTTCAAGACCGCGCTTGATCTGCCTGACAGGTCTCTCGGTGAACAGCTTGCGCCTTGCGGTGTCAAATCCCCAGAATATCGAGGTCATAAGTATGACATTTGCAAAAGTGATGGGTGCGGCGCGGCGTATCTGTTCATCGGTGTATTCCATAAAATGGAGAAACAGGTACATGGTGCAGGTGACAACGAATGCGATAAGCAGGAAAAATATGACAAACTTATACAATCCCGCCAGATGCTTGTTCTTCATTTTAATACCGCCTTATAGCCGAGACCGTGAACGGTCACTATCTCGAAATCTTTGCATTCCTCAAATTTTTCCCGCAGTTTGCGCATGTAGACATCTACCGAGCGCAGACCCGATGTGGCTTCTATATCCCAGAACTCGTTCATCAGCTGAGCGCGGGTAAAAGTCTTTCTTGGATTTGAGAGCAGTTTGTACAGCAGATTGAATTCGCGCACCGTCAGCGCTATCTCCTCACCGTCAAGGGTGCAGCTCTGCTCATCGGCATTCATTGTAAGACTGCCTACATTCAGCACCTTAGACAGGTTTATCTTCGCCCGCCGCATTACTGCGCCTATTTTAAGCACAAGCTCCTCAAGGTCTATGGGCTTGACCAGATAATCGTCTATGCCCAGCCTGTAACCGCGCTGTTTGGAGTTCATATCGTCCTTAGCCGTCATAAAGATAATGGGTATCTCCTTGTTCAGACTGCGTACAGTTTCGGCAAACTCAAAGCCGTCTGTTTTGGGCATCATAATATCACTGATTATCATATCGAAGTTCTGCCCGTACATCTCGTTGTAAGCGTCCTGTGCGTTAAGACAGCCGACAGCGGCAAAACCGTTGAGTTCAAGGTATTTGCAGACGGTCAAGTTCAGCTCCTTATCGTCTTCGACTACCAGTATTCTGAGCATTTGCAAGTCCTCCCTTATCTTTTCTCTGAGAATATGATAACATGTTTTGTCGAGTATTTCAAGAGATGTCCGCGCTTTTTAACATTTCTCAAACATCTTTTTCGGCTGGAAAGGGCATAAAAAACGCGGTGGACTTTCGCCCGCCGCGCTGTTGTTTATCTGTGTAACCTTGCCTTGTCTTTGGCGATGCACCTGTGGTATACCACGCAGACCGTCAGACCGATGATAACGC
>NZ_CACWPP010000099.1 GCF_902762735.1 uncultured Ruminococcus sp. | reverse complement strand
CCTGTTGATTATGCGCTTTTTGTAAACGGAACACCTGTCGGTGTAGTTGAAGCTAAGAAAAGTGAAGAAGGCGAAAACATTACAAATGTCGAAGGACAGTCTTCTCGTTATGCCAACAGCACATTTAAGTGGATCAAATGCGAGTACAAGATTAGATTTGCTTATGAAGCAACCGATAAACTTACCCGCTTTACAGACTATAATGATGAAAAATACCGTTCTCGGACAGTGTCTTCATTCCATAGACCGGAAACATTAGCCGGTTTGATAAGACAAAATGATACTATCAGGAACAATATGAAACACTTTCCTGAGTTTGATGGCACAGGATTTCGTGATTGTCAGATAACTGCTATAAAAAATCTGGACAAGTCATTATCAGAGAACAAACCGAGAGCATTAGTTCAGATGGCTACGGGCGCAGGAAAGACCTTTACTGCAATAACAGCCGCATATCGTATGCTGAAATACGGCAAGATGAACCGTATACTCTTTCTTGTTGACACCAAGAGCCTTGGAGAACAGGCTGAACGTGAATTTCTTGCATATCGTCCTAATGATGATAATCGTTCTTTTTCGGAAATATATGGCGTTCGCAGGCTGAAAAGTTCGTACATACCTTCCGATGTGCAAGTTTGCATCAGCACGATACAAAGAATGTATTCAATTCTCAGCGGAGAAGAAACTGATGAATCCATAGATGAGATCTCACTTGAAGAAGTTACTTCGATGGAAAAGAAAGCTCCAAAAGAGGTCGTATATAACCAAAAGTATCCGCCTGAATTCTTCGACTGCATAATTGTCGATGAGTGCCATAGATCAATATATAACGTCTGGAATCAGGTACTTGAATACTTTGATGCCTTTATTGTCGGACTAACTGCAACTCCTGATAAACGCACCTTTGCTTATTTCAACCAGAATATAGTAAGTGAATATTCAAGAGAACAGGCTATTATTGACGGAGTGAATGTTGGTGAAGACATATTCATTATCGAAACAAATGTAGGCAAGAACGGTCTTTATCAAAAGCGAATAAAAAGCTGTTGTATGAAATAGCTGAAATATCAGGTGGAATTACAAAGGGAAGAAAACTATCACCTAATGATTCAATTGAATTGCCATATTTTAGAGTAGCAAATGTACAAAATGGTTATCTCAATCTATCACAAATTAAAACAATCCAACTAAAAAAACTGAACGTGAAAAATATTTGTTAAAGTTTGGTGATGTATTGTATACAGAAGGTGGCGATAGAGATAAACTTGGAAGGGGAACTGTTTGGAAAGATGAAGTTGCCAATTGTGGTCATCAGAATCATATTTTCAAAGCACGAATTAATAATTCTTTAGCTATACCGGAGTATATAGCTTATTGGTCAATGGCAGGAACTGCACGAGAATATTTCTATAAAAATGGAAAGCAAACTGTAAATCTTGCTTCAATTAATAAAACTGTATTATCAAATCTGCCTATTCCTATTGTCCCTTTAGAATTACAGTATAAAACTATAAAAGAAATCGAATCCCGTCTGTCCGTCTGTGACAGCATAGAAAAAACAATAGATACAGCTTTACAGGAAGCCGAGGCTCTCAGGCAGAGTATATTAAAGCAGGCTTTTGAGGGAGGGTTATAAGTGAAAGAACTTATTAAGTATTTGAACAATAATCAAGGCGCTATAATGGTAATAATCACCTTTGTTTATGTTATTGCAACTATTGCAATATGCATTGCTAATATAAGATCAGCTAAAGCATCAAAAGATCAGCTTGAAGAAAGCAAACGTCAGTTTGAGGAAAGCCAGAAACAAGCAAAGGCTGAATTAGAGGAATCTAAACGGCAATTTTTGGATCAAAAAAAACAATTTGATAAAGTTGAACGAGTTAGGATAATGCCATATTTAATTGTTGAACAAATTGAAACATATTCGAGAAATTCACAAATTGTATTTTACATTAGATTAACAAATCAAGGAAATGGAACACTATTAGAGTTATCAATGGATTATAAGAAAGATTCTAATGACCTTATTGTGTATGAAAATAACTATTCGTATGTATACAACTCTCCATTTAAAACACGATTTTTAAAAATTGGCGATTCTAGTGGAGTAGAAATAAGGATAAAGGATATGCCAACTAATCAAAAACCTTTGGAAAGGGTGTATATTACGTTTAATTATAAAGATATGCTGAATAATCTCTACAAGCAAGAACTTATGTTTTTGTATAATGGCATGGAAATTAATCTTATTGAAACATATTCACCCAAATATGCCGGAGGGGTAAACGATGTCTGAAAACTCAAACGCAATAGTATCCAAAGTCTGGGGAATGTGCGGTCCACTGCGTGACGACGGCGTTTCCTATGGTGACTATCTGGAACAGCTTACATATCTTATATTTTTAAAAATGTCCGATGAGTACTCTCGTCCGCCGTATAAGCGTAAGACAGGTATCCCCGAAGGCTACGGCTGGAATGATATGAGTATGCTGAAAGGTGCAGAGCTTGAGGACAAGTATCGTGAGATCCTCGAAAAGCTCGGCGAACAGGGCGGTATTCTCGGTAAGATATTCAAAGGTGCTACAAACAAGATAAGCAATGCAGCTATCCTCAGCCGTATCGTTGCAATGATCGACAAGGAAAAATGGGTATCCATGTCCTCAGACGTTAAAGGTGAGATCTACGAAGGACTTCTCCAGAAAAACGCTGAGGATATAAAAAGCGGCGCAGGACAGTACTTCACTCCCCGCCCGCTTATAAAAGCAATGGTCAGATGTATTCGTCCCGAGCCTATGAAGTCCGTTGCTGATCCCTGCTGCGGAAGCGGCGGTTTCCTGCTTGCGGCGCAGGACTATATCACTGATCCCGAAAACTATACACTTGACCGTGAGCAAAAGGAATTTCTCAAATCTGAGGCTTTTCATGGTAACGAGATAGTTCCCACTACATTCAAACTATGCCTGATGAATCTGTATCTGCATAATATAGGCGATATTTATGGCAATATTCCTGTCACTCTTGGAGATGCACTTCTTATGGATTCAGGTGAGAGATATGATTATGTGCTTACTAATCCGCCATTCGGCAAAAAATCCTCCATAACCTTTACAAATGAAGAAGGTGAGCAAGAGGACGAAGATCTCGTATATAATCGTCAGGACTTCTGGACAACAAGTTCCAATAAGCAGCTCAACTTTGTCCAGCATATCAATACTATACTGAAATCCACAGGAAAGGCTGCTGTGGTCGTGCCTGATAATGTACTGTTTGAAGGCGGTGCAGGCGAAACAGTCCGCAGGAAGCTGCTTGAAACTACCGAACTGCACACGATTCTGAGATTGCCGACAGGCATTTTCTACAAGCCGGGTGTTAAGGCTAACGTTATCTTTTTTGATAAGCGTCCTGCAAGTCCTGAGATACAGACTAAGGAAGTATGGATATACGACTTCCGTACAAATATCCACTTTACATTAAAACAGCATCCGATGACAGAGGCAGATCTTGAAGACTTCATTAAATGCTATAACCCTGAGAATCGTTATGACCGAACAGAAACATGGAGTGAAACTGATCCGGAAGGACGTTTCCGCAGATATAGCATAGATGAGATAATGAAGCGTGACAAGCTGAGCCTTGATATTTTCTGGATAAAAGATAAGTCGCTTGCCGATCTTGATAATCTGCCGCCTGCTGACGAGCTGGCAGATGAGATCATTGAGAATCTTCAAAGTGCTTTAGAGAGTTTTAAGGAACTGAAAGCTGCATTATAGCAATCCGCCTTAAAATTCAGACAAAATCCAGTCACAAAATCCATAGCTCCGAGCTTTTGCGACTGGATTTTGTGAATTTAAATAGTTGGATTGCTATAAAATAAAAAATGATTGGAAAGCATATCAGAAGGCAGTTGATAAAATGACCTACCTTTACATATACCGACTGACCTCCGACACCGGACTTGCCCCCTGCGTGGATAACGGTCTGCTGTCCCTTGCCTGCTGCAAAGGCGGACAGATAAGAAACGGCAAGGCGATACATACAGGGCTGAGGTATCGGGTCGGTGCTATGCGTGACGGAGCAGATCACAAGACCGATGATGTATATTTGCTTGGCACGCACAAAAACAAGTTACTCTATCTTGCAAAGGTAACCAATATCGTTGCCATGACCGAGTATTTCAGCAGTATGTCTGAGGGCAGAACGGACAGCATTTATAGTTTTGTCGGAGGAAAACTTGTTCGCAATCATCATCTATGGAACGAAAGTGTTCACGTTGATGAAAAGCAGAATATCCGTGATATTGCAGGGGAATTTGTTCTGCTGTCAGACGACTTCATATATCTCGGAAAAGATGCAGTGTTCGATGATATGGTCGATAAATACAACGCAAGATTTCGTGAAACAAAACTCTATAAAGGCGAGATCGCAGAACTGATCGTTGAAGAATGTCAGAAATATCGTGACGGCAAAAAGCATCTTCCGACTAAGCCGTTGAAGAATAGGTGTGGTGGCTGCAAATGAAAATAATCTTATCAAGGAAGGGTTTTGATGTGTCAAACGGTGGCTGTGCAAGCCCCATGATCGCTGATGTGATCTCACTCGGCAAGTTGAGGTGAAAAATGAATAGTTCAGAGAAAATAGAAGCATACAAGCGGCTTGTGCTCGATGTTCAAAATTGTGATAAGCTCTCAGACTGCAACTATAATCTCAAAGGTGTTCAGCTCGAAAAGTGTCCGTTTTGTAATGAGATCAATCTTTGGAGTTATTGGCAGGGCGGAACAGCTCATTTAAATGCAAAAATACTGTTGGTCGGACAGGATTGGGGTAACTATAATGATCCTGATTCAAAAACGCTGATGAAGTCGATCCGTTTATATAATGATGCTCATAATAATCCTTGTGATTATTTGAAAGGTAATGATAATCCGACAGATAAGAATCTTTGCGAGTTGTTTGATAGCATAGGTATTAAAATCAATAAACCCAATACAGATGTATTTTTTACGAACTTTGTTTTATGTTACCGTTCCGGCAATAGCGGCATAAGCGGAGGTTTCAAACAGAGATGGGCTAAAAACTGCTCATCTTATTTTATCAGACTTGTTCAGATAATTGAACCAAAGATCATAATATGTCTTGGACGAGCTGTATTCAGTAATGTATTAAAAGCAGCAGGTATCAAAATGCCGCATATAAAATACAACGATATAATTGAATCTAAAGTTTACGATGCAGAATTCGGAAATCATGCATGTAAAGTGTATCCTGTTGCACACTGTGGTGTATTGGGGACAAATAACAGAAACAGGGATAAAGAGTTCAGCCACATACTAGATGTTCAAAAACAGGATTGGAAAAAGATGATGTCAGAGCTAAAATGAATGATCTGAATATGAGTAAAAAGATGATAAACCATGTTTTCAAAACCAATAATTGAATTAAAATATTCAAACACCAATACTTATCTGATCAATGGCAAGAAATACTCTTTATCAATTATGCTTTTTAGACTGTTTTTGCTTCTAATTAGGGTACAGTCATTTTATCCCCCTCAGTCTGAAAATGCATTTGTGGGCAGGTGTGCGGAAGCACATATTGCAGGACACATTTTGCGGGAGAACATTCTCCGCTCTGCCAGCGGTCTGTCAGATCAGGCTCTCTTATCAGCGGACGGGACAGTGACAGGTATTCTATTTTTCCCTCATTCAGCACCGTGTTCATGTTGTCAACACTTCTGTGACCGCCCACCAACATGACCGCTCTGATTTTGCTTGATATTTCTGATATTGTCGAATTGATGCGTCCGTTTTATGAGCTGTAAGCGTGGGCTTACAGCTCGGGTGGGCGATATTACCTTTACGTTATTTATACGTATCTTCCTGCTTGTCTTGTTCGTTGCTCAGATCTTTTTCTCTTTTATTTAGAAATATGTTATATATAGTTCCAATAAAGATATAATCCAGTACACACAGAAATGCGAGCCATTTGCATGGTGATATAAGACCTGCTATTAAAAAGTGGATACCACCAATAAAAGGAACTCCTGATACACTTCGACCTGTTTCATTTTTCCCGAACAGCACACCGAGCCCCATTATTAGATAAAAAAGCCCTATACTGCCAAGAATTGCGGGTAATACCCACGGATGTATCTTTAACCACATGATAACGTTCCTCCATACAGTTTGATCCATATGTGTAAGATATGCGAAATAAGATCTGCTCCTCAAAATCCCTATTTATCGCACTGTTACAATTCATTCTCCACAAACTCCGCCAGCCGCCCTGCGGTGGGAAATTGCCTTCGTGTTTCGTTGGAAAGCGCCTTGCTTATCTCGATCATATCTATGTCCATTTTTATCACCCTCCTTGATGTGCTGAATATATTATGACATACATTTCGGAAATTGTCGATATGTAAAAATGATTTTTCCGGAAATTATCACACAAACGTGTATTTACGAAAAATGAACAGACTTTTGAAATAAATAGGGCTATGACTTTCGTACACGTTCACGGAGTGCTGTGCGGTGCGGCGGGTGATGAAAGTCGGCATAATGCATAAAAACGGGGGAGGTATATTAAATCAGTAATATTAATTATTTAATTTTTTGTTGAAACTATTGCAATTTCTATAAGAATGTGATATATTATTGACGTGAGGTCATGTGTGGGTCAATATTTCTACACATCTTCATTTATTTGCAGTTTGTTTGTAATAACAAGTGCGCAGGGAGCTTTCTCGGATAGAAAACAGTTCCCGATATGAATTAAAAACCGGGTAAAATTGAAAGGATGAAGGTAATGAGGAAAAGTGTTATAAATGCGGTGTCAGCTGTAACAGCGGTGATAATGGCGTTTTCGGCTGTCATGCCGGTCGCCGCATCTGATGCGAAAGCAAGCGGCAGTGTTCAGGTGTACGAATTTGAGAACGGCAGTACATCGGGCGGCAAGATATTCTCGAACGGCACAGACGGTCTCAAACGCGGCGGTGACTGGTCAGATGCTACCGACCTGTCTAATTTTTCGGGCAAGGGCTTCTCTTACCTCGACCAGAAAGGCACTACTGTCAGTGTAGAGGTGGAAGTGCCTGCCGACGGTCTGTACGAGCTGACTTTCTGCTACTGCCAGCCCAGCGACCGCAATAAAAAGGTGCAGTACCTCAATGTTAACGGCTCAAATCAGGGCGAAGTCAGCTTCCCGTACAATGAGAAGTTCGCTGAAACATCGGGCGGCATCGTCATGCTGAAAAAGGGCAGGAACACTATCGAGCTGGAGGGCTACTGGGGCTATACTTACTTTGACTACCTGAAACTCGCTCCCGCGCCAGAGCATATCTCTAACCTCAGCCCGACCGCACAGCTTTCAAACCCCAACGCTTCCGAGTCGGCAAAGCGCCTTTACAGCTATCTGCGCGACCAGTACGGCAAGCATATAATCGCGGGTCAGCAGGAATACTGCGGTTCGCACAATTATAATTCCTGGAACAGCCCCGATGTTTTCATAAAGGACAACGAAGCAGAGTTTCAGTATATCCTTGACAAGACGGGCAAACAGCCCGCCATACGCGGCATCGACCTGCTGGCATACAACACCACATCATCTTGGCGTGACGATGCGCCCGAACGTGCCATCGAGTGGACGAACAAGTATCACGGCATCGCTACCCTGACATGGCACTGGAACGTTCCCACCGAAAAGGGAAGTACCGAAACTGCTTTCTATGTGAAATCCGCAAGCGCTACATACACTACTTTCAGCATATCCAACGCCCTTGAGGAGGGCACTTGGGAGCATGATGTGCTGATGGCTGATATTGAGCTTATCGCGGGTGAACTGAAAAAACTCAAAGATGCTGATGTGCCTGTTATATGGAGACCTCTGCATGAAGCTGAGGGCGGCTGGTTCTGGTGGGGCGCAGAGGGTGCAGAGCCTTGCAAGAAGCTCTACCGCCTGCTGTATGACCAGCTGACTAACGTGTACGGTCTTGACAACCTCATCTGGGAGTGGACGGGCTATACCTTCCCCACATCGGCGGCATGGTATCCGGGTGATGATGTGGTAGACCTGATAGGCTATGACAAGTACAACGCTAAGGACGGTCTGCCGAACCTCAGCGCCATCTCTTCAACATTTTACAGCCTTGTGCAAAGCACCGACGGTCAGAAGATGGTGGCTATGTCGGAGAACGACTCTATCCCCTCGATAGAGAACCTGACAAACGAAAGGGCATACTGGCTGTACTTCTGCCCCTGGTACATGAATTATCTCACCAGTGAGCAGAATAACCCCGTCGATAATCTTATAGATGTTTATAACAGCGAGTACTGCATAACGCTGGATGAACTGCCCGACCTGAAAACATATCCCATCACTGAGGGCAGTGACGAAGCAAAGCCGTTCTATGGCGATGCGAACTGCGACGGCAAAGTTACCATAGCAGATGCCGTGCTTGTGATGCAGTATGCCGCTGAGCCAAAGAAATACCCGCTCACCGAACAGGGGCTGAAAAATGCCGATGTGAAGAACAGGGGTGACGGTGTCGATAAACTTGATGCCGCTGAGATACAGAAGTATGCGGCAGGCATCATCAGCAAATTCAATTGATGAAATCGACAGCGATGCACCCGCACATCGGGTGAACGCTGTTGACGATATATCCCGATGCGGGAGAAAAATAAATATTATGGAGGTATAACGATGAAGTTAAAACACAGACTGGTCTCAGCCGCCGCAAGTGTGGCTATCGCATTCAGTCAGGCAACAACGCTTGTGCCGACTGTCAATGCGGCAGACGAGATCAATGACGCAGTTGCAAATTCTTCGGGAGTTGACTATGACTTTGCGAGGGCTTTGCAGTATTCGATGTATTTCTACGATGCGAATATGTGCGGCGATGATGTGGAGGGAAACAACCGCTTTGAATGGCGCGGCAACTGTCACACTTATGATGCGAAAGTACCGCTGCACCCGATAGAGGACTGGGTGGGCGTTAACCTCACGGAAGAGCAGATAGAGAAGTACAGGGATATTCTTGACCCCGACGGCGACGGCTGTGTAGATGTGGCAGGCGGTTTCCACGATGCGGGCGACCACGTTGAATTCGGCATGCCCGAGAACTACGCCGCTTCCACTGTGGGCTGGGGCTACTATGAGTTCCGCGATTCCTATGTAAAGATAGGCGAGCAGGAGCATATCGAGACCATTCTGCGCCACTTCAACGACTACCTTATGAAGTGTACTTTCCTTGACAAGAACGGCGATGTGGTGCTTCACTGCTATCAGGTGGGCGACGGTGACTGGGACCATAAGTTCTGGAATTCGCCCGAGATGGACGAGATGGGCAGACCCGCGTTCTTCCTGACAGAGGATAAGCCGCAGACAGACTATGTGGCTTCCGCAGCAGCTTCACTGGCTATAAACTACCTGAATTTCAAGGACACCGACAAGGCATACGCGCAGAAGAGCCTCAAATACGCTAAGGCGCTTTTCAAGTTCGCGATGGATCACCCGAAGGAACTTTCTGATAACGCTGACGGTCCTAAGGGCTATTACAGGTCAAGCAAGTGGGAAGATGACTACTGCTGGGCTGCTGCATGGCTCTACAAAATAACGGGCGACCATATGTATCTGGAAGAGATATACCCCAATTATGACTACTATGCAGCACCCTGCTACGTTCACTGCTGGAACGATGTGTGGGGCGGCGTACAGTGCATACTGGGCGAAATAAGCGAGGATAAGCCTTTCAACAAGGGCGAATACGTTTACCCGAATTTCATAGACGAATTCAAAGCCGCCGCAAACAAGAGCCCTTATGAGCAGATGGACTGCTGGGCTTCCGTTGAAAAGGCGATAAACACCTACATGACAGGCGGTATCGGCAAGGTGACTCCGCAGGGCTACTGGTGGCTGGATACATGGGGAAGCGCACGCTATAACACAGCAGGTCAGCTGATGGCACTGGTGTACACAAAGTATAACGGCGATGCGCCAAGCAAGTACAGTGACTGGGCTAAGGGTCAGATGGAGTATATACTGGGCAAGAACGACATAACTTATCTCGAACGCATAGACGCAAACGCAGAGGCTGTCAAGAAAGGCGAGCCTGAACCCTGGAGCGAGGACGAGCTTCACGGCAGCAGATGCTTCATGGTGGGCTATAACGAGAATTCGGTACAGTACCCCCATCACAGAGCAAGTTCGGGTCTTACCAAGTGCGAAGACCCCGACCCGCAGAGATATGTTCTCTTCGGCGCACTGGCAGGCGGTCCCGACAATGAGGACGGTCACAGGGATATAACTAAGGACTGGACTTACAACGAAGTCACCATCGACTACAATGCGGCACTTGTGGGCGCTTGCGCGGCACTTTACAAGTACTACGGCACTCCCGATATGGCACCCACAAAGAACTTCCCGCCAAAGCCCACATTCACAGGCACTGACGGTGAGGCTGGCAGTGAAGGCTGTTGGGTGACTGCATGCGGCATTGATGACCTCCACGCTGACGGTGCAGGTGTCACAAAAATATCGCTGTATGTTATGACGGCTTCCACCAAAAAGGTAGAGGATATATCTGTGCGCTACTATTTCAGCACAAAGGGTATGTCTAACCCCAACAACATCAAGGCATCGGAGCTTTATGACCAGGCGGCAGTCGAAGCCGCTCCCGCAAACGGCACGATAAGCGGTCCGTACAAGTATGACAAGATGGACGACGTATACTACGTGGAGATAAAGTGGGACGACTATAACATAGCAAACTCGGGCAAAAAGTACCAGTTCACAGTCGGTCTCTACTACGGCGACAAGTGGCAGCCTGCCGATGACTGGAGCTATCAGAACCTGAAGATATACGAGCAGGACGATGCATTCTTCGCAACAGGCACAGAGGTCAGAAACGACAATATCTGCGTGTACAGCGGCGATAAGCTGGTGGGCGGCGTAGAGCCTGACGGCACAGTGCCAGACTTCGGCACAGACAGCAGTAAGGCGGCTGTAAATTACGGCGATGCCAACTGCGACGGCGTTGTTGATCTCGCTGATGCGATAGCTATGGCGCAGTATATCAAAGAACCCAAGAAATTCCCGCTCACAGAAGCAGGTCTTAAAAATGCTGACTGCGTTAACGATGAAGGCATAACCATGACAGATGTTAAGGCGATCCAGATGATAGTGAACAAAGCGATCTCTCAGAAAGACCTGCCGATAACTATGAACAGAACATGATGCTTATTCGCAAATGACCGAAAAAGGGGTGCTGTACATCAGCACCCCTTTCAGTCTGTCGCAAAAGTCTACCCGAAAGGGTAGGCTTTTTTGAATAAGTGTGGTATAATAAAGAGGGGTGAAAAAGATGCTGGAAAAGAAAACCA
>NZ_CACWPP010000098.1 GCF_902762735.1 uncultured Ruminococcus sp. | reverse complement strand
CCAACTAAAAATGCGGTAAACAAAAGGATAATTGAGCGCCACACGCCAAGAACCTTAAGTTCTGTATAGCCGCTGTTTTTGTGGTGTGTCAGCGGGATATCCACAATAAAGTATAAGGAAAGGAAAGTATATATGAATAAAGAGCTTCTGAAAACTCTTGACATAGATGACAGTCTGGGACTTCGTGAGATAAAGTCTCTGCTGGAGGAAAAACAGCTCGAATACCTCGAAAGGGCGCAGGGCACTGCCGATGACAGCAGGCGCGAAGAACTTGAGAGCATAGTCGAGGATATTGAAAAAGAGATAGCCTTTCTTACTGACGAGATAAGCAGGGCGGGTTCGGCACTGGTTTTTGATGACGGCGGAAATGATGATGTGGTGCCTGAGGAGAAGAAAGACAAGCACGATGAAGTCAGCAGTAAGGTAGAAGCCATCAAGAAGCGCAACGAGGAGAAGCGTCAGGCACAGCCCGTACAGCCTGCACCGTCAGCGGCAGACAGCTCCCCTCAGCAGAATGCCGCACCTGTGAACACACCGCCTGTCAGCCGTTTATACGGCTATCAGAGCGGCAGCCCTGCCGCATATTCTAGGGATATAAGCGGCGGTATGCAGGCTTTCAAAAATAAGGATTATGACGTTTCGCTGAGTATTTTCAGAGATCTTTCAAATGCGGGCGATGCAGATGCCATGTTCATGCAGGCGCACCAGTGTTTTGAGGGGCTGGGCTGTGACAAGGACTGGGACAGATTTGAATTCTGGATGAAGAGCGCGGCTGAAAAGGGAAATGTAAGCGCGAAATGTTATCTGGCTGAGAAGTATCTCAAACTTGCAGACAACAGATCGCCGATAGGTTCAAAGCAGGCGCAGAAAGTCTACAAGGAAGCGATAAAGATACTGGAAGAAGCCGCTGACACGGGCGATGTCGGTTCGATGAAGCTGTATGTCAGCGTGGCGGAGATGCTATACAACGGCGTTTACGAAGAGCAGACCGTTGCCATCAGGCAGTGCCTTTCCCGCCGCAACGCCACTAAAGCTATGTCCTACTGCGACAAGCTGTCTCAGCTGGAGACCGACCAGTTTGAAAAAAAGAATTGGCTGGAAAGGAAGAAGTACCTCAGCAAAAAGCGCGGCTTTAAGGCAGATGCGTCGGGCAAGCCCGTCAAAGCGCCAAAACAGCGCGGCGGCTGTCACATCGGGTGCGGCACGATAATCTTAGGCATCGTGTTATTATATGTGCTGTCAATGGTCATTTCGGTACTGTATGTTCATTTTATAGGCAATAAGAAACTCGACAAGGAGCTTAAACAACAAGGCTCATCTCAGGCTGCACAGCAGGCTGTGGAAGATACTTTCGGCAAGAACAATGTGATGCTGTTCAGCTTCCCGCCCGAAAGGATAACCGGCGTACAGCAGGTAACTACCGACCTGGCTGAGGTGCAGAACAGCTACAATTATTCCATAGACGGCGACTCATGGGCAAAAGCATACGTTTTCCGCGCAGGCAACGGCAACGACCTTTCGTATATGGACTTTAAGCTCGACAAGAAGTTCAGCGCATTTACATTTAAGATGACTCCCCTGCTGGAAAACAGTGTCTGGACCACCAACGCACAGGTGCAGGTGACAAACATGGACACAGGCGAGATAATCTACGATTACGTGCTGGAAGAAGGTACAGGCGTTGCAGATGTGACAGTCAATATAGAAGGCTGTGACAATTTAAGGCTTTCGGCTTACGCTATGGAGGGCGGCGATATGTTCGCAAAACTCAGCTATGTAATGGTCAAGAACGGCGAGTTCCACGTTGAACCCGTTACTGACGATGGAGCGGCAGAAGAAGTTCCCGCAGAGGAGACCGAGTGATAAGAAAGGGGTGCGGCTGATATGTTCTTTAAGGCAAACAACAGTAATTCTCAGGGCGAGGGCGCAAGAGAATACGAATACGAAAAGGAAAAACAGACCGAAAAGCAGAAGATAGGCAAAAACAAGGAATTCATCTTCAAATATTCGCAGGACGAAAAGCTCAGACAAAAGCTGAAAACTCCGCGTTCAAGGGCTTATATGGAAGCGCTTTCGATGATAGACCTGCTGAGTGCGACTGACGAGGAGATAATCGAAAAGCTCAAGAGCGAGATGGACGAGGATACGCTGGAAGAACTGGAAGAGATGTCTGCCGAAGAGATCATCGCAGAGATAATGACTTCTGTAAGGGAAGAGCTTGAAACTGCCATCGAAGAAGCGGGCGAACAGCTGGTGGGCGTACTGTCGAAGTGCTATATCAGCGGCTGTGATGTACACGCCATCGACCAGTGCGGCAATATAATCGAACACTACAAAAAAATTGAGAGTCTCCCTTTCCCGCTGGATAAGGGCAGAGAGCTGTTCCACAAAAACCCCGACTGCAAGTGCATTGAAGTATACACAGGCTTTGCTCTGATAGTTGATGCAGATTCTACTGTCACTGAGGTAAAATTTAATTGACGATACGTGTTTTATAACACAAAAAGAAGAAAGGGCAGACTGCTCTTTCTTCTTTTTTTCACGATATATTTTATCGTTTCACACCATATGCGGAGAAGATGAATGCATTCAGCATCATTCGTAAATGCTTTTTATTACCTTTGCGGGACTGCCGACTGCTACCATATCGGCAGGTATGTCTTTAGTCACCACCGAACCTGCACCGATGACAGCATTATCGCCGATAGTCACACCCGAAAGAATGATGCTGCCAGAACCTATCCACACGCCTTTTCCGATATGCACGGGCGACGGGATAAGGTCTCCCCTTTCATCGGGAAGCATACCGTGATCGAGTGTGGCGATGATCGTGCCGTGCCCGATAAGACAGTTATCTCCGATGTAAATGCCGCCCTGGTCCTGAAACTTACAGCCTGCGTTGATGAACACGCCCCTGCCGATATGTATATTGATCCCGCAGTCAGTATAAAACGGCGGGAACAGACCAAATCTCTCATCAAGAGACTGCCCTGTGAGCTGTTCCATCAGACTGCGCAGTTCGGACGGCTCGTGATAACTGCCGTTTATCAGCGCGGTGATGCGGAGCGCACGCTGACTGAGTTCATGCATTTTCAGATGAACTTCACCTCCGCATTTTGTCTGTGAACTGCTCTCCATAGCTGATATAAATTCTTCGTTGGTCATATTTCTGCCCTGCCTCTCTTGTTTTTTTTATTATATCACAGGTATATGCAAATTACAAATACCTATTTCAAATGGAGCATTATTCATTTTACGAATAGAGATATTCCATTCAGCCGAGTTTTCGCTGACACAGGAACGGTATGCATAATCATCGCGCCCTGTGTTCATAGTATAAATTATGTTGCCGATATTGTCCATGTGCCGAGGAAAAACTGAGTTGATGTTATCTTTCCCCCGCCGCAGGCGGGGGAAAGATAACCGACAACTGTATTCAATTCCCGATATAACATCGTTTATTTTGGTGTATCAGCGGGATAATCACAATAAAAAAACACGTCGGATACTTGTTAAAGCACCGACGTGTCATATTCATTTTTTCAGATACACCTATCGTTTCCGCATCAGCTTACAGTAACGTAGAAGGACTTTTTGAATACATCAGCATTTACCCACTGACCGTTTACTTTCGCCAGCACGACCATTCTGTACTTGCCGCTGCGCACTTCGGGAGATGTCCATGCGGAAACACTTCCGTCAAGCTGCTTGACAACTTTCCATTTATTAGCCTGATAAATGCCTATACCGTACTTTTCAGCGCCCGGAACTTTTGTCCACTTGAAACCTATCCTGCCGTTCTTTACCTGAGTCTGTACCACAGGATACAGGCTTTCGGATGCAGCCTTAGGTGTGACATTTATCGCGTTGCTGAAATCCATTTGCCACTTGCCGCCGATCATTGCAACAACAGCAACCTTGACTTCTTTACCTGCGGTAAGACCGTTAAGCACGTAAGAAGTGGTGTCGCACTTGTCAAGGAGTGTCCACTTGCCGTTCTGATAGCCTGCGATACCGTACTTTTCAGCGCCCTTTACTGCTGTCCATGTGAGTTTTACGGAGCTGTCTCCCTTTGTATATGAAACAGCGGGTGCGGTGTAAGCGGGTGCAGGTTCGTCCGAAGGTTCATCGGAAGGCTTTGTGCCGTCAGGTTCTACGCCCCAGATCAGCTTGTCATCAGCGTAAAGCGTGATCTTATCTGTAATAGCTTCTGCGGAGTTGTCGTCCTCGAAGCTGACAAGGTCGGAATAGCTGTAATCGTTGGAAGAATCCCACTTGGGATATACGTACTTCTGCTGATCCATCTTGGTCGTCAGCGCGAACTGGTATACACGGCTGCCGTAGAACTTGCAGTCTTTCCAGGTGATTTCAACGTAGTATGTGCCCTTATCATCGTACTTGACGGGATCGGAGAGTACTGCGTGCGACTTGTTGTCTGAATAGCCTGCCACCTGGTCGTAGTCGATACGAGCGGTGATGTAGTCTATGCCGTAGCCTTCATCAAGAAGCTCCTTGATATTGAAATAGTATCTTGCCTTGACATCGCACTCAAATCTCGGAGGATCGACGGTTCTGTTGTGGAGAACGACTTTGAGCTGTATGCCGTCGTCCTTTTCCTGAGCCTTGCCGCCCGATACGAAGTAGCCGACAGGCAGGGAGTCGCCGTTTTTATCTACCTGCTCATAGCCCTTTGCGTTGCCCGACATATCGAAATTCTCGATAATATGGTTCTCCTTAGCGTCGATGCCGCCCTTGCGTCCGTAGTAGTGGTAAAGACCTGCAAGGTCGCCGCAGAAGCCTGCGTTGTAGTCGTCAGTTACCTCGTTGTAGATGTAGTCCTTAGTCTGGTCAACATGGTTGTCTTTCAGGTCGGGACCGCCTACAAGTGCGCCCCAGAGGGTATGTACCTGTGTGATGGGGTCGTCCATGCTCTGAGTAGCGGAGCAGTGTGATGCGCGGTGGTGAGGGTGGCTTGCGAAGTTATTGCCGTAGCCTACCTCATATGCGTAGCCCATAGGGTTATTGCCGAGAATGTATTCCATCTGTGCCCTTGCCCAGGGGAGGAATGTTTCGTCCTTAGTGGTCTTAGCGTAAACGCATGCGCAGAGACCTGCGGCAGTGTTATATCTTGCCGAACCGTAGCCCGATACGACTGCCCAGCCCTTAGGTGACTTTGCTATGAAGTCACTGCTGGTCTCGCTTTCGGGGAGAGAGGGTATCTCTTCAGCGGTCATGGGAGTGTTCCAGAGATAGTCGTCCATACCGAAGTACTTATGACCGTGAACAGGCTCATATCCCCACTCGGAGCTGTCAACGCTCTCCTTGCAGCCCGACCAGAATTCGAGGTTATAGCGGAAGATATACCAGTCACGGGCTGTGTTGGTAACAGGTGCGAGCTTAGCGAACACTCCGCCCCATACTGTATCCCAGCAGTGTACCCAGATATTCTGCCAGCAGTTGCCTGTATCGGTGATGATGCGCTTCATGTAGCCTGTGTAGGGGTGAGCGCCTTTTGCGTTGGTGGTAGTTTCGTCAACTGCGATGATGTCATTGATATAATCGTAGTTCTCGGTGCAGTAGTAGAGCCATACAGCCGCCCATGCAAGTTCATCGTAGTCATAGCTGGAGGTATAGAAACCGCCGTCATAGCCAAGACTGGAACAGCTGGGGACTTCGCCCGGCTTCCATTCTTCAACGTGTGTCTTTACTGCGAAATCGTACAGCGCCTTTGCGTATTTCAGGCACTTCTCAGCATACTCAGGCTCGGTATCCTTGAAATTGAGGTAGTTGATAGCCAGCGATGCGGCTGCGCCTGCGCACTGGTCGGAGGCGGGCATCTCCTCTGTTGCGAAGTAAGCGGGGCGCTTAACTGCGCATGACGAAGAGGCTACCATAGTATCCTCTACCTGCAATTCGGGCGGGCACCAGTAGTTATGGTCGTTATTGCCCTCGCCTACCTGATAGCAGTAAGCGACTACGTTATCCTTGTCGTCCAGGAAAGTGACTTTCATAAAGTAGTCATTTATCCAGTGAAGCTCGTCCTCAACGTGCTTGTCAAGACCAAGTTCCTTATAGGAATCGCGGAACTCATAGTAACCCCAGCCTATGGTAGAAGCGGAATAGCTTCCGGGGAGACCGAACTTTACGTGGTCGCCCGCATCGTGCCAGCCGCCTGTGAGGTCGAGAGTACCGTCACCGTCGGGGTCGAGGTACTTCTTGTTTTTGTCGATGAACTCCTGCGACATATTAACGCCCACGTAGAGGTCGGGGTCATCGTCACCGAGATCAGGCTTAGTCTTGCCGTCATCGCCTGCGCCAAGACCCTGATCTTCTTTAAGCTGGTCATCGGTCTTGCCCTTGCCCACCTCAGGCATCGGGGTCATCGGTGTGAGGGGTATGACACCGTCCTTTACATGGCAGTTGGCGCGCCATGAGTAATAGCCGTCATCTGCCACCTCGTCACCGCACTTATTGGCATCGTAGAAACAAAGTGCGAGCTGGAGAGCCTCTGCGTAGTTGTGGTAGTTGTTGGGATTATCTTTGTCGATCACTGCGGCAGTAGCCGTTGGCAATACGCTTCCCGAGAGTATCATAACAGCGGCAGATACGCAGGCAAGTGATCTTTTAAGAAAATTTCCCTTTCCCATTTTGATCTTCCTTTCTTGACATTATATTACAGCAGGAACTGCTTTTACAGGTGATACCGTTCTAAAAAAGCAGTACCGTGCTTACGGGGCTGAGCTTAACTATCCTTGATACAGATATGGAACGCCGAGCTTTCGCCCGACACGAACCGTTCCACCCTTTGTATATAATAACATAGCAATAATCAGATGTAAAGTCAATTTTTGCGATTGGCGGCAATTTTGTTAACTTCAAATAGTTATATTTAATAATTAATGGACATTTTAACAACAGCATTTCTGCCCGCGCGGGGAGAAATGCAAAAAAAGTGTGCTGACAGACCTGCTGTCGGCACACTTTTTAGGTTATTTGGTTTTTTATTTGTTTATGACATTTTTTCACCACGCCGCATACCGCAGCCTGTTCAGGACAGATTTGCAGATTTAGAATTTAAGATTTAAAACGGGACGGACACCACGCTCGGTATCATCTACAACGCCACCTAACGTAATGACGGAGCCGTCACCATCGACGAGCGCCGCAACGAAAGAATAGATGCCGGGCGACCGCAGCCACCACCAAGAGCCGTTGGCTCTTATGCTGTTGTCAAGAGCATTTGCCTCGTCAATACTGAGCAGGTAGATGTAATCATCGGTGTCATTTCCTCCGCTTATGCTATCTCCTTCTGGGTTATTCGGATTCGTGTTGTGGGTAAGTGCTATCTTTGCCTTATCGTCGTCACTAAAGCTGTTGTAAAATTCGTCATTCAGGAATGTTCGCAGTGTGCAGGCTTCCCATGTTACGTTTGCAGAGCTATCGTTGTACGCTTTATTCATAAGATTGTCTTTCATCAGGAGAGTAACGCCATCGTCCCTCTTGTCGATGACATACCAGTCAAAGCCGCCGAATGATACAACATCATTAACATTAGCTGCTGCATAGGGGTTGGCTGACGTAACAGAAGCAGTAAATGTAACTGTATCGGTATAACTGCCTGCGGGCTTGCCGCGATATTCTTCAACATCAACGCCTATCTTCTGCGATGCGGGGAGGGTGGTGAACTCCCATGTATCGGCGGCGGCGGTGTCTGTTTCGGCATTCTTCATGGTGTAGCCTATGGAATATTCACCCGACTTCAGCGCCCAGCCGTTTTCAGATTCGGCAGAAACAACCAGCTTTTTGCCGTCTTCAAGAGTGCCGCTTGCCGAAATATCGCCTATCTCGTTCCAACCGCTGTTTGCGATGTCAAATTTGGCGGGTATGGTGAGGGTGTAGTCTGTTACAGGATCAAGTGTAAATTCGTGGTCTGATAATGTGACTTTGCTGAGATCCAGCTTAAAAGCGGGACGAATGCCGAAAATCATTGATGAAGCACCGTCTACTCCGCTTTCACCTGCTTGGCGCGGTTTTCCACCATGATTATTTGCCACACCGAATACATAAGCAGCGCAGTTTTTATGAACCGCTGTACGCAGCCACCATGCACCGCAATATTCTGATTTCTCAAAGTTGAGTATCCTTATGCTGTCGGGAAGTGCATCGGCTTCTTCCTTAGTTATAAGGTAGAACTTTGCATCTATGTTTCCCTCAGCGCCCATTTCACCTGTGTTTTCCAGAGTAACAGTCTGTATGGCAGAAGCGACATCGTAAAACTCACCGTTCTCAGCAGTCATTGCATCAAAAAGCCCCGCAACTGTCGAACCCGCATAAGCATTTGAATATTCCCCATTACTGCCTCTCGGATTGAAATTTGAAACACCGAACTCAGTACCTTTTGCCAGAAGTGTCAGCGTTCCGCTTTTCACACTTGTCGAATCATCAGCTATCACGAACCATTCATGCCCGTTGAATGTTACCGTTTCAGCATTCGTGACCAGACTTGCATACGGACTCTGATATGTTTCCGCTGCATCAGCCTTTATCGCTCCGCCGAACAGCCCTGTGCCGTCAACGTTTGCAGACATCTCCCCCAGTGCCGCTGACGATGCCATTACTGCCGCCGCGCAAAGCATGGTCGTTGTTCTTCTTAAAATCGCATTCATAATTTGAACCTCCTGTTCCTTATTTTTTACTCCCAATTTTGATGTGTATTGCTGATGATACAAAATGGCTGTTCTTTCGTATTACCAAATTGGGGTATTTTTTACTAAAAAAGGGTGCATTACCAAATTGCTCCCATATTTTGAACTTTCGTGTAAATAATATTGAACAAACTAAATCACGACATAAGTATAGCACACTTTTGCGCAAATTGCAAGCAGTTTAGTTAATTTTTGTGCAACTTTTTGGCAGATGACATGAAAATATATTTGTTCCGATTTACAAAATCGTAACAAAAAGCCCGCAGATGCGTGATGAGGCATCTGCGGGGAATAGTGTATAAATTGTTGTTATATTACTTTACTGTAACGGTACCAGCGTGCTTGATAGACGCATCTGTTGTCCAGACACCGTTTACCTTAGCTGCAACAGCTACCCTGTAAGTCCTGCCGGGCAGGAGTCCCTTAGGTGTGGTATATACGTGAGTAGATGCAGGGATATTGCCGTTCTGTATCCTCCACTTGCCTGCTACGTAACAAGCTATGCCGTAGGCGGTAGCGTTCTGAACAGGTTGCCATGTAAATCTGATCTGATGGTTGCCGCTGTGATATTCTACCTTAGTGATCTTAGGATATACAGAAGGGTCGATGACAGGTGTGGAATTGCCGAAAGAGTAATTCTTCTTGAATTCCGAAGCGCTGTTGACGATATTTGAAGCGCCGCTGCTGGTGCAGTTATTCAGGTTTACCAGTGCCGCACATGCCAGAGCGAAGCAGCCGTTGTAGTCCAGCGCACCCTCTGTCCAGCGGTAGCTTTCGGTAACTTCGTTGAATGTTCCCGAAGAATCAGTGCCGCCGATAAGGTAGCCGTAGTTTACATATTTAGCATCGGGGTTGGAAGAAGCATCGCCGTTGCCAGGATTTGCAGCCCTGTGGTGTACCTTAGATGACCATGAAGAGCCGAAACCGGTCAGGAAGCTCTTGTTAGTGGGGTTTTTGCCCAGAATGTAGTTCATCTGATACTTAGCGCCCTTTGCAAATTCGGAATTGTTATCACCGTTAACGGTAGCCAGTGCTTCCATCTGTACGGCGCAGTTGTAGCGTGTGCAGCCCCACTCCTGTTTGCAAGTGTTGTAGCTGCCTTCTCTCATGCCGCCCATGTTGTTCACTTCAAACTTGAGTTCATCGGCGTACTTGGAGTCACCTGTCTTTTTGTACATCATAGCGGCATAGCCTGACCATACCTTGTCCCAGCTGTACAGATAGTAGTCATAGTACTGATAATTGTAGCAGCCGTTGCCTGTGGGATTGAATGAAGGCTGCGAGCCTTCGCCCAGTATGTACAGCCAGCCTTCGGTCATAGCCTGCTCGTCCTGATACATTGAATTTGTGCCGTACATTGAGCCCATGCCTTCTATATAGTTGCCGACATGCTGTGTACCGAATCTGTACAGTGCCTTAGCGTACTTTGTACACTTTGCCGCATAAGCCGAATCGGAGTCCTTGAAAGCATACGCTGTGCCTGCCAGCGCACTTGCCATCTCCAGTACAACGGCAGAGTTGTTTGAAGAAGTTGTCAGCCAGTATGTGGGACGCTCACCCGTCTGTTTTTCGGGAGAACCCCAATAGCTGTGGTCGCCTACATCCGATACCATATAGCATACCGCACCGACTTCACCGCTGTTGTCAAGGAATGTGGTCTTCATCAGATAATCAGCACCGTTCCTGAGTATGTACAGCAGATGGTCGCGGCAGCCTGCCTTATTGTAAGCACCCGGATTTAAATAATCGGAAAGTGCCAGACTGTTCATGCCGAAGCCTATTGTCAGGTTGAACTTTACATGGTCACCCGCATCGTGATAACCGCCCGAAACATCGACTTTGCCGTCACCGTCGGGGTCAACGATGCTGCGTGCGCCGCCAAGATTTACAGCGCGTGAAAGGTCGGCAGTTGCATCGGAAACGTGGCAGTTGCCTCTCCATGTCAGCGGGTTGTCATCAACGCCTGTGCCGCACTGGTTTGAATCATAGAAATACAGCGACAGTGCCAGTGCATCTGCATAATTGGGATCTCCGCTGTCAGCGCTTGCAGTCACAGCGGGGACTGCCGATGAAAGCATGGTGCTTGCCGACAACACCATCGCAGCTGCAAATGCAGCGATCTTTGATGTTCTGCTCTTCTTGTTTTTCATCTCATAACACTCCTATTCTCTCTTTTAGAACTTAAACGTTTTCAGGAAATGGTCAGACCTTCCCCGAATGCAATTTATTAAATAATGCAATTATATTATAGCACACTTCTTCGTTTTTGTCTACATATTTTTGCAAATTCTTTATTGTATATTTATCCAACTTCAACTAATCGCAATTGTTCATTATGACTATCTCACCTTACAGAACTTACCAAACTGTTCTGTGACTGCAATTTGTCAATGTGGTTATCCCTTTAGCACACCACTGCAAAATACCTTTATAAATTAGGAAAAACTGAGTTGATGTTATCTTTCCCCCGCCGCAGGCGGGGGAAAGATAACCGCCAACTGTATTCAATTCCCGATATAAAATCGTTTATTTTGGTGTATCAGCGGGATAATCACATTTGTCAATATCAGCAATACTTTTCAAGAACAGGCGTTTTTGGGATATGCGTGCTTCGCATTACGGCAAAAAAAGCCCCGAAAAGCTGTTTCGGGGCTTACAGTCTGTCTCAAAACCCCATATCCTCCTCGGATATGGGGTTAAATCATGCTGTGAACAGCCAATATCTGTCAAAAACAGCAAAAAAACAAGTAAATA